>CAYLWK010000031.1:0-6110 GCA_964387255.1 uncultured Oligoflexia bacterium | reverse complement strand
TTATCGTAGTTTTTTTGCTCACTGTGACTTTTTGCAAGCTCTTTAAGTATTAAATATCTCTCATTTTCAGTTAATTCAGAAAGTGAAAGTGAGCGATCCAAAATTTCGAGTGAATACTTAATTTTATTTTGCTTTTTTAAAACACGATAGAGACTTCGGTAAAACAAAAGCTTAGATTCAAAAGATATGGCTTCTTCAAAGGCTTCTTGAGATTTTTGATAATTATGCTCTTTTTCTAAACAAAGTCCGAAACCAAAGTAAATTTTTGCAGAATAGACATTTGACTTAATCAGAGATTCATAGATTTTTCTGGCATCTTTATAATCACCAGAACGAATCAGAATTTCGGCATTCTTAATCAAATAATCTCTATTTAGACGTCCTTCTTTTTGATAGATTTCAGAAAAATCGATCTCAACGTTTTGTTTTTCTGTTTTTTCAGCTTCTACTAGATTCCCGGGTGATAGATCTCCCCTAGAGCTAGGGGAGCTTTCCTTTTCTATGGACTTATTTCTAGGTTTAACCTTTACAACATAGGTAAAACTATCTGGAGATTGATCCATTTCAAAATCATCAATGACTTCTTCTAGACTTCTCAACTGCATCAAGCGATTACTAGATTTTGGAATTGAAACAATATCAACTTGCCCAAGATGCTTAGGCTGGAGAGAATCTAAAATCGCTTTTTGAATATTTTTTGATAGTTCACTCATAGAATTTGGTCCACTTCGGTTCCTGATGTTGATATCCATGAGCTTTTAAACTTAGATAGTTTTGATTTCGATTGAACTTCTTGTACTAGGTCTTTTTGGGTTAATTCAGACTCTAGCTGAATTTTTTCAATCAGCTGCTGATCAATTTTCTGTATTTTTTGGAGTAGGTCTTTTCTTTTCAAATCGTATTCTTGAAAAGTATCTCGGAGTGAGTTCAAGTCGGATGGTTTTACACCCTTTAGGGTCAGTTCTAATTTTTTATCGAATCTTTCAATTGTCTTCAAAACCGAATCTCTTCGTTTTTGAAACGTATCCATTCTTGAAAACTCATTATTCTGAATTTCTTTTAGAAATTCATTCGAAATTTCAAGAAATCGCTCAAGACATCGATTTTTTAGTTTCAGTAAGACAAGCACATCCATTTGCTAGCTTCTACTTCGCCCTTTCTTGGTTGAGTTTTTCAACCGCTCCTCTCCATCCTTCGAGAAGATTTTGAAGAATTTCTGATACTTCATTCAACTTTTTCACAGAATTCTCCACATTCGCATCCACAAGATGCTGAATAAGAAAATTGTACAGCTGTTCGAGATCTGCAGCAACTTTTCCACCAACATTGTGATCTAAGGAACTAATCAGTTCAATCACAATGTCATGAGCTTTGCCGATAGCAATTCCCTTGCGATTAACGTCTTTTTTCTGAATTGCATCCGACGCAATTTTGACATTTTTAATCGCTGCTTCATAAAGCATTAAAAGAATCTGTTCACGTGAAGCAGTTGTGATAGATGTTTTCTTGTACTGATTAGCACCATGAGTCATTTTGGATTAGCCCCCTGTTGAATTTATAATATTTTGCAGCATGTTATTTCCTGGGCCAGCCCCTAAAGAGCCAAGAGCAGCTTGCTGTGACTGCAACGAGCCAAGAGTTCCTTGAAGCCTGGAGAATCGATCCGTAAGAGCTTTTGCTTTTCTTTCTAAAACACGTTCTTTGTTGGCGATGTTTTGGTCGATTCTAGAAATCCGATCCCTCAGCCCTTGTTCCCTCATGTTGAGAAAACCATCGACAGGACGCGTATAAGGCTCAATGACTGATTTGAGCTGGAAAATAAAACCCCGCTCACCAGTAATTGCCTCGGAGATTCCTTTAAAGTCACTTTCTAGTGCTTTTTGAAATTTATTCTGATTAAACGACAAAAGCCCTTCTCGACTAAATTCAATTCCAGTTTCATTTAAGTGAACTAACCGATAGTCTTGTTCATCGGCTTCCCATACTGGAAATGCTTCATGAAGAAGGTTACGAATTCGATATTCGACCGTTTGCAGTCCTGTATCACCTGTAAACATGACTCGAGTATTTGAAGACTCATTGACGGAGTTCTGCTCTTTTACAAACGTTAAGATTTCATTGATGTTATTTACGACATCACCAACCTTTTGCGTGACTTTTTCATAGTCAACGGTGATGTTCATGGTGAACGGTTTATCAGGCCGCGCTTGCTTCAAATTAAGATTCACGCCTTGAAAAAAATCTTTAATTTCATTTCCTTCAGCATCAATCTCAAACCCATCAACTTTTAAGTAAGCATTTTGAGAATCTTGATCTTCTTCCACATAAAAATCTCTCCCTCCATCAAGGAAGTAGAACTCAGGAAACCCTATATTATTATGATAACCCTCTTTCTTTGCCTTAACGATGAGGCGGTACGGCTGTTCTGAATCATAGGCATCTTTAACAACTTCTGCAGTGATTGGAGATTCAGGATCTGAATTAATTTTTCGTGCGACCCCATAAAGCGAAGATTCACTGTCATCAATGAAGACCTCATGACTTCCACCATCTGGAAGGTCAACAACCACATATCCCATTCCCAGCAAAGGTTCATTGGGATCTTCAAAAAAATTTGAGATCATAGCTGAACGTGATGCAAGCTCATCTACCTGAATCTGATAACTGCCAGGTTGAGCAACAAGTTTATCGACAGTCACATCAACAAGTTGTTCACCATCACCTAAATCGACTCGAAGCTCTCTAAACTTTCTTAAAGAATCGATATTACTTAAATTTGCAGAGAGTTGACTGAACTTAGACTTAAATCCTTGAAATGTTTTTAACTTCTGCTCTTGTTCAATTTTACGCGCTTCCATTTGACGGATGGGTTCACGCTCAATTTGTATGAGTTGTTGAACAAAGTTCTTAAATTTACCCCCTCCAATAGGGTCAAATCTTAATCCCATCCTCTTTCTAGTATGAAAGAGTCGATTTTGATTTCCAATCGGCAGTTTTTGCCTTTGGAGAGTTCGATTCCGAGGTAGACGAAAAATTAGAATCACGAGTAATGTCAGAGGACAGAGTAGGTAGAGGCATCCGCGTGAGCTCGTGATCTTCGTCCGACCAAGTCACTATCGATCCATGACTTTTAGGGAATCCAATGTTCATATAAACGCCCTGACGCTCACCCACCTTAAACTTCATGCTGTCAAGATCATGACAGTGACCTAAGATTACAAAATCAAATCCCTCTAAAACTTTATCCGCTGCAAAACTACGATAAACCTTTCGAATCTCTACGAGGTTCTCTTGCTTAGCAGCCACCCTAGACTGACGACTTCGACAACTACTTTTTTGTCCAATTTTGTCGATCCAGTCATCGGGTGCTAACCTGATAAAGGTTTTCATTAAAAGCGATCGAAAAAAAGCTCGTAAGAATCGATACCCGTAATCGCTTGAATTAGCTAAATCTCCATGTGCGACATAAAACCGTTTGCCTTTTGCCTCAATGATCAAGGACTCTGAGTAGAGTGAGACAAAAGGGTAGGCTTTAAAAACACCTTTTAACTGAAAATCATGATTTCCTTCTAGGTAATCAATCTGAACACCACGTTTTCCCGCCACCTCGAGAGCAGAGAAAAAAGATTCAAATCTCTTTAAAAAGACTTTCTTCTTGCCAACAAAGAGATCAAAGATATCTCCTGCCAAGATAACTCGATCTCCATTTTCTGCTACCTGCTTTAGAAGTGCGTTCAACTGACTTAAGACAGGATCATCTTCGGACTCGATATGAAGATCAGAACAAAAGTAGAGTTGCATTGTCAGTTTAAATATCGACTTTAGAGCTTTTGATCAAGGATTTTTCCACGTTTCGGATCGCCTGAATCGTTTGAGGCTGCTTTTCTGAGTTTTAGAAACTCCTCTCCGCTCCATTGGCGAATCACAGCTCCTGAGCCGTCTTTTAAGATCACTTTGAGTCCTGGCCCTTGTCCAGAGGCAGTCGCCTTTAAGCCATTAGAATCTGCGTGAATATCTTTTGAGAACCCTTCAATTGCTTCTTGGACGTTTTTTTCGTCTACCACAATGGCGTCTTCAGGATTTCCTGTAGACTGAGCGTCGTTTTCTTGGCTTTGCTGTTCTTCTTTTTTTTCTTGCTGATCGAGTTTTTCTTGAAAACCTTGCTCAGACCTCTCAGATTTCTCTTTTACCTGAGTGGACGTATTCATCGAAGATGGATTCTGATTAATTGGATTGACTTTCATTTCCACCCCCTTACACAGGTCCTATCGGTACCTTGCAAGTTAGGATTAAATAGCCAAATCCTCGAGTGTCAAAATAATGACGTCTTCATTTCAGTCTAGTTAGCCAAATTTCTTAATCTGATTTAATTTCAGTTTTCGGCATGAGTGTCTTGAGTCTTGATGAACCGAAAAATGATTCCAAAGCGAGCATTTTTGCTTTAATTCTTCGGGCTCCTCCTCGAACTAGTAAAAAATAATCCGATTGTTCCCGACAATAATAACTTTTCTCAATGGAACTTAAAAGTGCGTAGTAATTTAACAGTTCAGCTATTGGAGCTTTTACAATGTGATCGTCAAAGCTCAAGGCTGTGGGAACTGTACTTTCTGAATCGAAACTCCAAAGCTCAGCTAAAAATCGAGCTCCAGGGCTAGACTCGTGAGGACCGTAAAACTCTTTTTTTTGAAGGGCCTGATCTAATGCTGCAAAGACAAGAGGACTTTCAAAGAAGTTTCGAATTAAGTCAGAAGACGGCAAAGCTCTTCGAAAGGAAAAAAACTCGGTTCGCAACGCTGAGTCTTTCGAATCTAACGACCTGAGGAATTCCATCGCAAATAAAACATGATCACTTATTTTCTCAAGTTCTCCTGAAAGCTCATCTGTCTCAACACCAGGAGCTAAAACGACCTGGTACTCTATTGATGATTCACTGAGTTCAGATGGGTTCTGAGAGGAGTTGTCGTCTAAAGAGCTGTGGGCATCAACTGATTCTAAATTCTTTTGAACTAAAGTTGCGTCCAATTGTCCAGAAGTAGAAGCCACTGGTTGCTCAGTTGGAACTGTGACTGTGCTTTCTTTTAATAAAATTGCTTTTGCTTTAGGTTGATCTACTTCGTAGTCAACAAATCCTCGAAGTTCATCAAGATTCAATTTATCTTTCTTAGGATCAAGCTCTCGGTGAAAATCGAAACCTTTATTCTTCAAGGATTCTTCGAATTCAGAGACCAAACCAAATGTTTGAGAAACCATTTCTTCTTCTAACAACTCACTTGTCCGAGTATCATCGTGCTCTTGTCTGAGCTGTGTTAAAAGTCGTTCAGCCGCATTCACTTGCGCTTCAATCTGTTCGATTGCAAGCAATCCTTCTTCTTTTAGTTTTTTGCTTCTATACTCATAATAAGTGCCACGTTTGGTTTCAACGATTTCTCTACCATCGTGGATCAGTTCTTCAAAAGATTGCTGCCAAAGCTCAAAATTAGCATCCGATGGCTCCCAATTTTCATCCATAGTATAATAGTTCAATGTCGCTACGGGCTTAAATCGTTTACCTTGTTTCTTTTGTTCTTCTGTCAAAGGTTGAGGAGGGAGAAACCCGATCCCTTTTTCTTCCATCCCTTCTAGATAACTCTGATAGCGTTTTAATAAGAGATCTTCTGACTCAGTATCGTATCGAAACTTTGCGCATGAGATCAGGCTTAATGAAACTCCTGCACTCAATGCAAAAACGCCTACCCTTCTCAAGAGGGATTTTAAGGAGTCGTTTGGTAAAAAGCTTTTTGAATTCATGCTGACTTGCCTACCTTTAGTCTAGTTCCTTCAGAAATTCTCGACTGACCCCGTCGACCCAACGAGGTGATCAGATCTCCACACCTTTTAAGCTGTGGATTCTTTAAAATCTACCCCAGATGAGATTTCTTAATTCCTGATTTATTTGGTCTTGTATCATTTTTGTGATAGAGGGTCCAGGAAAAAATTTGACGCGTCAGATGCCGATAAGGGTCAAATTAGATGTTACCGAGCTGCGGGGTGTTGGTAACCCCGTTGCCTCATAAAGATGTAACCGGATAGAATTGCTTCAGTTTCTAACATTGAACCAATCTAACCGGGGG
>CAYLWK010000030.1:0-3866 GCA_964387255.1 uncultured Oligoflexia bacterium | reverse complement strand
TTTGGAGCAGTTTTTTTTCAACTCTCCATTAATCTTTTTAATGATGTCGAGGATCACCTCAAGTTAATCGATCTCCCTGGAACGTTTGGTGGAAGCGGTGTCATCCAAAAAGGTTGGTTAAGTGCCTTAGAAGTTCGAAAAGTTGCTTTTTTACTCTTAGGCTTAGGGACACTGATAGGGTTACCCGCTGTTTTAACCTACCCAACTTTGCTTTGGGTGATCGGGCTTTTCGGTGTCCTAGGGGTCTTGGCCTATTCCGGATGGCCCTTTTATTTTAAGTACCGAGCCCTTGGCGATGGTTTGGTTTTTTTGATGTGTGGTCCAGCTCTCACCTTAGGGTTTGGATTGGCAGCTTTTGGGATTTGGGATCCCTTTTTTCTCTGGTTTGGTTCGCTTTTTGGACTGCTGGCAATGGGCATCTTGCATGCGAACAATCTTCAAGACATTCCGATCGATGAAAAAAGAGAAGCTAAAACATTGGCAAGCGCACTCGGGTTCTCAAAAGCACGCTATGGGTTAGCGTTTGTGTATAGCCTTACTGTTGTCCTTCATTTAAGCTTCGTTGCCTTTGGCTTTCTTCCTAAAGGAAGCCTCCTTGGACTCCTCGCAATGCCTCTTCTTTTTAAAATCTCAAAAAACAGTATCTTAGCCTCCGGGCCGTATTCACCTAAGCTAAATCAAATTCGAATCACCACCGCTCAAGCACACCTCGTCTATGGCGCGCTGACAAGCATTGGATTGATCTTAAGCAGCTTCCTCCCCAGGTCGCTCGAGTTTTAAGGAGACACCCGTATGAAAGCACTTCTCATTACTGCACACCCAATAAAAGAAAGCTTCTCAGAGGCTATTTCACATACCTTGACTGAAGCTCTTGAAGCACAGACCATCTCGGTCACGCGAAATCATTTGATAGAAAAAGGGTTTAACCCAGTTTTAAAACGCGAGGATTTCAAAGGAATGCAGGAAGGTCACCTTATGAAAGATGTTCAAGACGAACAGAAACTGATTAAGGAGCATGACTTATTAGTTTTTAACTACCCGATCTGGTGGTTCGATCGTCCTGCGATCTTAAAAGGTTGGTTTGACCGAGTCTTTACGCGTGGCTTTGCCTTTGATTATGACGCTCAGGGACCCAAGGGACTCCTTTTGAACAAAAAAGCACTCGTCATCCAAACAACCGGGGGCCTCAAAGACATGTACCTTGAGACTGGTTCGAATGAAGTCATCCAACGAACCATCTCAGATGGATCGCTAAGGTTTTGTGGAATCCAACTTCTCTCGATTAAGACTTGGTATGGCATCCCTCTTTTGTCTGATCAAGAGAGGAAAAATTTATTGTCAGAGATTAAACCCTGGATTCAGGAATTCCTACCTCGATCTCATCACGATTGAGAAGAGATAAAACGAACTCGTCTGATTTATCATAACCAAGGAGCACAGAACGATGAAACCACTCAACCCAAATCAACTTCCCGATTGGCTAAAACTAGCTTATTTCGAAATCATTCAACCTAAACGAGAGATTATTCAAAATCATGAATTTGTTCAAAAGATGAAACTGGGTGAAGCGAGAAAAGAAGACGCTAAACATTATTTCGCAGGGCTCATGTGGCATCTTTTGGACTTCGGTAAGCACGTAAGTCATTTGATTCAAAAAAGGCCGGATGAAGTTGATCATTTTTTGAAAGACAGGAGTGAGGATACGGATGGTGACACTGAACTATTATCAAGAATCGTCGATGCGCTTGGGGAAGACTCAAACCAAATTTGCGGTTCTCCTTGGACCTATCAACCTCATCCGGTCTGGATTCAGCATGATGCGCTTCTGAGAAGTGCAATCTACAGCACAGACTTTTCTTGGAAAACAGGCACTGCAGCACTTACGATTGGGATTGAATCACTCGTTCCGAGCATGATTGAACCTCTGTTTCAAGCCTGCATTGAGAACTATGGAGTGGCGTCTCATCAAGCTGAGTGGCTGGAATCGAGATCGGGTGATGAGGAAAAACAACATGGGGAAAATGGATTTTTGATCTTAGAGCGTTTTGTTGATTTAAATGATCAACCCCAGATCGATCAGTGCTTGTTTTTTATCAAAGCACTTTCAGACTCTATGGCACATCGATTACTAGAAAGCGGTTTACCCCAGAGCCCTAAAAATAAAGCACAGGTGCCATGAAACAAAAGTCCTTGATCGACTCTTTATCGTCTCTTTTAGAGGTCATGAAAAAAGAAATTGACCGCCCAGGAGGAAAAAAGTGGTGCCCCATGGCAACTGTCAGTCCAGAAGGTTTCCCTCAGAATCGATATATTATTCTAAGATCCATGGATCTTAGCAAAGGTCATTTCATTTTTTACACACATGCTCAATCTAGAAAAGTAGCCGACTTAGAGACGTCTGCTCGGGCTGTTCTGTGTTGGTACCTTCAATCAAAGCGACTGCAGTTGCAGTTTTTTTGCACCCCTAAGCGAATCACACAAACGAAAGAACTAAGAACTTACTGGAAGACCCTCTACGAACTAAGCCACAAGGACTACCAAGGCCCTCCTCCAGGCTCACCAGCCTCTGAGGCTTTATCGAATCCAGATTCCTCAACTAAAGATTCTGAAAGGCACTTTGCGGCATTTCGTCTCTACTGGGAAAGAATTGAAGCACTGGAACTCAGAAAAGAAGAAAATCAACGTCGAGTGTACGTTCGGCATCAGAGCGACTGGGACAGCTTTGTTTGTCATCCCTAGCCACATCCCACCACTGTCTGATCAGTTGATTTCCTTACTTGCTAGCAAAACCGTTAAAAAGTAGTATTGACGTTATTTAGAAGGAGTGAGTCTATGATGCGTTCAGGAAACCCTGCACTTAACGATGCAACTTTCAGCCAATACCTTGGATCCCACGGGAGCAGCGAGCCCATGACGATTCAAGGGACGGTGAATAAAACAGGGCTCTTGCTTCTCATTTGTCTCATTTCTGGATCTTTTTTGTGGAATCGATTTTTTGAATCAGGTCAAAACCCTGCGTCAATCATGGGCTGGATGTGGGGTGGTGTGATCCTGGGTCTCATCACAGCGCTAGTCGTAAGTTTTAAACCCACCACTGCACCCATCGGAGCGCCTTTGTATGCTTTATTTGAGGGTGCTGCTTTAGGAGGAATTTCAGCGATCTACGAGGCACAGTTTCAAGGAATTGTCATGCAAGCAGTTTTGTTAACCTTTGGAACTTTGTTTGCACTTTTACTTGCTTATAAGTCAAGACTCATTCAGGCTACAGAGAATTTCAAACTAGGCGTCACGGCAGCAACGGGAGGAATTTTCTTTCTTTACCTGATTTCTATTGTTTTGGGATTTTTTGGAATTAACGTTTCATTCCTACACAGCGCATCGCCCCTGAGTATCGGCATCAGCGTTTTCATTGTGATCATTGCAGCACTCAACTTGGTGCTTGATTTTGATTTTATCGAAACTGCCACTGAACGAGGCGCACCGAAGTACATGGAATGGAGAGCTGCATTTGGACTCATGGTCACGTTAGTCTGGCTCTACCTTGAAATTCTGCGACTCCTCGCAAAACTCAATAGCAGGAGATAACTCAAAAAAAATCACATAGATGTGATGAATCAAGCCTTTGGCGTTGTCCTGTAGACAGGCCTAGGGCTTGAGTTTTATTGATATTTTTTTTCTATTCAAAATTTAACAAACCCACATTGGCAGCAAAGGCAAACTAAGATACGGTGCATCGCAGGTAAAAGGTGGATACCTTCAATCATAAAACAAGGAGTAATCATGAAAAAATTAAAGCGTGCCATGCAAGCGGTAGGGGTTGTGGCCCTTGCAGTGCTAGGAACAGCGTGCAGCGACGACGCAGCCAA
>CAYLWK010000029.1:0-5102 GCA_964387255.1 uncultured Oligoflexia bacterium | reverse complement strand
TTGGAAAGTTGATTCTGGAAAAATTCCCTCAATATTTAGAAAAGTTTGCTGATGAAATAGATAACTATATCGGACGTCTTATCATCCCTATTTTAGTGAATCGTGATCGTGGTGGCCTTAAAGCTTTACTTATTGAACGACGTGATAATTACAGGAAACTCCTTGATGATATACGCAAGAGATACGGATCTGGATCGCGCGAAGTCTTTGAACGGTTTGAGGAGGAATTGTCGAATCTCGAGCCAAAAAATATTGATGAACTTGTAGACGAAATGCTTTCAAAGTTTCACAACGAGTGACTCATGATTCTTTACGCTTTTAGAGCTAGGCTCATGTTTAGGCTATGACTGCAAGGACTAGGGTTTGAAATTTTAGTTTCTTCTTGCCACTCTTGGCTATTTTACATACCAACTATTTGGAGTCATTGGATAGTCACCGAGCTAACCATGAACTCCAGAATTGAGCAGTCAGTCTCACCTGACTCCTGGAAGACAATACTGGCAGTAGATTTATTCTCATTTTGAGACGAATAGTTTGGCTATAGAGTCTCTTTTTAGTCGATCAAAATTAAGTGAATCTTTAAATTTGGGGAGCTCAACTCATCTCAAATAAATCAAATTCCAAGTTGAGACAAAAGATTCGATATCCAACCCTGTTCTTTTTCATTTCTGGTTTTCCTTGCCCAATTGAGAATAATTTTTTTGAAATCTCGAAAACTGTCATGCACTCCCATTCTTACCGACTCTGGATCTTCTGTATCTACTTTTCGATAAATTTTATTTGTTCGAAATCCTCGTAAGGTTGCACCATTAGAACTACAGCGATTTCGCTCGCGATAAAAGGCTTGAAGTTCGGCAGGAATTACATATCTTCCATTACGTGGTTGCCTTGCTGAGCTAAAAACAAAATTAACAAAATCAGATTTTTTCCCATTCTTAAGGGCGTCACCTAAAACTTTATATTTTTGCTGGGAATCAATGTCTTCTTTTTCTTCTAAGGGAAGCAGTCGTTTAATCGGGATAGCGTGAGCATCAATCGTTTTTAAAAGCTCAATGGCTTCAGGTATTCCAAGTCTTTGTGAAATTTTCCAAATAATGTGAGCCATGAGTTCTGAGTTCTCATGATAGCGATCAATGAGAGGAATCGTATCGTCTAAATGGGCTATTCTAGGATTTTCTAGGTCTCTGATGGTTGAGGCCGGTTTTTTTACGAAATTGCCATCTCTATCGAACTGACGTAGTTCCACTGGGCTTGAAAGTGAAATGGAGCTGATGCCAGTGAGAAAATAGGCGATTAAGTCTGCTCGAGCTTCATTCCAGATCTTTGATGGCTGGCGGTTTGCGAGAAAGGTATCATGTCCCAATTCATGGCCTATCACTTCTGGAAACACCGCTGGTTCACCACCAAAAAAGGGAATGACTAGGATCTTCTTTGGATGGAAATCGCTTTTATTTAGAGCTTGATGAGTCACTTTCAGAGTTTTACTTCCAAAAAAGCCTGGAAACCTAATGCCAGTCACAGGGTCGATCAATGCAGGTGAGAAGATCTCCATGCCACCGTGTTCATAAGTCCTTCTAGGGCCTCCAAGAATTCCTGCATCAGCTTCAATCAGTACATGGATTTCAGATTGAACAGGAATTCCGAGTCGCTCAAGTTGATCCATAGAATCACTTAAAATTTGACTCACACGACGAGACAGCTCTGAAGGGCGAACTGGATGACGAGTCAATCGAGAGGACGCAATTCTCACTGAAAAACGTGAGTCGGTTCTAGAGGAGGCCATGCCCAATCTTGGCCGAAGGACTTGTAGAAAATCATTAAATGGGCGTCTCCAGCGCGCTGAATCTGCACTGGTGATCGTCTGTTTGCAGGCTTCTGCAGAATGACTATCGAAAGGATGCCCCAGGGAGAAAAAAGCAAACCAAATCCAGGCTAAACTAAAAATAGTAACAAAATATCTCAAGAGAAATGAGGCTCCATCTAAAAGCTATTTAAATTGACGAAAATCATAGAAGCAAAATTAACGCTTTAGGTCAAATCTTAAATCCTTTAATCTGCCGGTAAATAAATCATAAAGTTGATGTACGATAAAAAGAGAGGGTCATCGTTTTGATTAAAAAGCCTAAGAGGACAAAAATAAGCTTTTTGCTTTGTTTAGCGACTTTTCTTTTGCAGGGGGTGGTTCACAATCAGGCTAGGGCGACGAGTCCAAATAACTGCTCGCGAGGTCATCTCTTATCGCACCTCTCGGCGGAAAAACAAGTTGATCTCGAAGCATTTAAGATTCTTGGCACGGTGCCAGGGCATCACGGCGGAAACACAATCCTTATCCAGAAAAAGTATCTTTGGTTTGATTTAAGAAAAATCGATTCAGACTCCAAGTTAGAAAGACCCGAGCTTGCAGGGGACATGATTGTGAATGCCCAGGCACTTCCCACGCTCGCCGGTAAAGACTTTGCACGATTTTTTGGGTTTGAGTTTCTCGATGAGACCACCATGACCCTTCCTGATGTGAAAGAATTTAATGCTGCCATTGACAAATTTAATGGGAGTCTACCAGACGATTCTCCGCTTAGAATCGTGTTTCGTTTTCACGAAGTCTCCGGTCAGTATGAGTCTGCAGATTCGTATGTGATGGCCTTTAGAGAACACTTTTCCATTCCTATCGCAAAAGAAGGAAGGCAACGACTCCATGACACTCTTTCTCATGGAGTGGCCTCACTTCTGAATAATTCAGAATTACCGAGGATCATTCATGATCGAGTTCAACTCTGGACAGAGTTTCAAGCCGAGCTACCTCAAAGATTGGCAAAGACAAAAGGCATTGACGAAGAAAAGATCAAGCGTGGCATAGCACAAGTAAATAAAGCCATTGCCTCTCAAATTGATAGTCTTGGTAATAATATCGGTGATTTTTTTGGACAACAGACTCGAGATCATTGGTCAGAACAAGGTAAAGCCTATTTTTCGAAGCTAGATAAAGATGTAGACCAGGATCAAGTTTTTGATTTAATCGGGTTAACCAGTAGAAGCTATTTAGAGTTTTCATGGGGCCGCGCTTCAGCGATGCCTTCAGGTTATTTAGGGCTTCGCTGGAGTAAAAAAGACTTTGAGCTGCGGTACAGAGCCACATTGATTTTAGATCCACCATTAAAGGCATTCAGTCAAATGATTGGAATTGCGTTTCCGCAACTTCAAAGAGAGTTTCGAAAGTTTTACAAAAAATGGTCGAGACGAAAAAAGCCGCTCAAACTTACATTTCCTTTTGAAAGGGAATATCGACGCTTGAGAACTATTTTAGCTGAAAGAGATCTCACTCGTGAAGAAATGCTTCGATTCGAATTAACTCGTCATTTCGTCCAGCGCTTAGAACATTTTGAAGCAACATTCAGATGAGCCATACCGATCCTCCTGAATTCATGATAGCCATTTTTAGATGACTCACACAATCATTAAGAGGAATTTTATGAAGCTTCGTTCTGCACGAGATCTGGTTTTGGAGAGAGGTTTTCGAGTTGCACTCAGTCTTTTTTTACTGATTGGGCATGGAATTCCTAAGGTGTCTTTTTGGTTGTTTGGCATTGTGACGTGGGGGAACCATGCGACGTTTGTTCCAAAGGGTTTGTTTCCAGGGATAGCGGCATTGATTGAGTTTATCTGTCCTATTCTGATTATTTTAGGGATTCATGTTCGATGGGCTGCGCTTCCGGTAGTGATGATGTTTGTGGGCTTTGCTTTTTCAAAGCCTCTCCCTTGGTATTACATTGGAGTACCAGTAGAAGGCTATGCTTTACCAAAAGCCGTGATAATTTCAAAAGAAGTCGTTCTAGCTTATGCTCTTGCGTATCTTTCGCTGACGCTTTTTGCAAAGAATAAGGATCCCATTTGGAAAAGACCAAATGCCGATCTCTAAAATTGATCTTGGAGGTGATTTTTGAAGTGTAAATGGATTTTAATTGGAATGAGTCTTTTTATTTTTACCTGCGCTTTTGCAGATAGTGAAGGTCCATGTGCTGAGGCTGGACCAAAACATTGCAAAGGAGTGCCATTTAAAGGTGGGAAGATGTTTCGTTGTCTTGTTTCAAAAATGGAGAGCGGAGAAATTCAGGGGCAATGTAAAGTTCACCTAAATGCGCTTCTTCGATATAAATCAGACTGTAAAAAAGAAATCAAAAAACACTGTAGCGATGGACCTTTTTATTGCTTGCTTTGGGCTTCTAAAGCGCAAGCGAAGCTCAACCCTCAATGTCAAAAAAGAATCAAAGAGAAAGCGACTTATCGAGAACGGTGCCCATCTGAGATTCAAAAATTATGCTCAAAAGAAAGCAATGACACTGCAAGGTTGGTGAGCTGCCTAAAGACACACCGATCAAAACTATCCAAGCAATGCGTGAAAGAGCTTGAAAAGTAATTTAAATGGAGTGGTGTTAAATAAGGTTGGTGTTCTAGTTAAGTTTGAAGCGGGGATGAAAAGACCCGCTTCAAACAATTGATACTTTGTAACAAGGAAACAGCCAATACAACCGTGTTTTTTGTCTCCCTGGAGACTTAGAGTTTATTTTTTTCTTTTAAAAATCGTGTTTTGACGAACTCCTTGAAATTCTTCAAAGAGGCTAAGTTCAGATCCATTCACTTCATATTGAATGGTTTCGTCTACGTCGCCTGATCTAAGATAAACATCGCATTCAAGTAATGCAGCTGAGTTTTCTTGAAGATAGTCTTCTGAGGCTTCTATTTTATTGAGGGTGATCTTTTGATTATCTTCATCAATGGTTGCTTGGGCGGGAACAGTCACTTCAGGATGATCTTTACAGTTAAACGTAAAAGTCACTTTTCCTTCTTCAATTTTAAGTGAGGTTGCTTTGATTGAAGCTTCAAGCCTTTCTTCCAATTGATCGACGTTTCGATTGAAGTCGTCGATTTGTGCGCCGGAGAGTTGATTTTCGTCAATGATTTGCATTTCGGCTCGATCACCTTGCCATTCGCCATAAATGCTGCTGCTGCAAGCTGTGACTGAAAGAGCCAAAATAAATGCAAATAAATAATTTCTACGAGATACCATCATGATTTAGTTTCCTTTTCAAAAAATAGTTTCCGCGATC
>CAYLWK010000028.1:0-10084 GCA_964387255.1 uncultured Oligoflexia bacterium | reverse complement strand
CAAAGGCATATCCGACATTGCAAGCTGACTTATTTTTGCAGGGGTGGTGATCAAGCCAAAGGTTTGATGACGAGGAAACGCTTCTCTTTCTCCCGAAAACCTTCTGAATTCTCCTTGTTCAAGACGGTCAAAAAATCCTTTAAAAACTGCAGTTTTTCCAACTCCTGGTCTTCCAGTCAAAACTGGCATGCGGGTTTTGACTCGCATCAGAATATCTGCCAATTGCAGCATCAGTTGACTGCGTCCTATAAAAGGAGAACGCTTAGCACTTTTGGCGATCACGGATGGGTCTCCTCCAATCAGCTCAAAAGTGCCTGAGGCAATCTTATCAATGGCAGAAAAAATCTCACCTTTTAATTGAGGCTCTAGCTTTTGGACTTGCTCTCGCCAAAATGAAACGACATCCATCGGTTGCTGAGGACGCTGAAGCTTCTCTCCACCCACCGTCACACGGTCATACATCGAAGGCAAAGGGTCCTCTACCTGTTGATCTGTTCTTGACCTCTCCAGCTCTTCCATTTTCTCTAAGACATGACCACTCCACCTGGTGTTCAGACGTAGGAGTGAAGTTCTCACCCCATCAAACCACTCTGTTTGGCTTTGAGAAATTTTACCTACGAGCGCATCAATACACGCATTCAAAACATAGGAATTAGGATTTATTTTTCTAACTTCCTCTTCTAATACATCCATCAGCACCTGCTGCACCTCTAAATAGGCAAAGCGATTCTTTAGTGCTTCTGCGGCCTCTGAAATGCTTCTGGGATCTTGATATTGATTGGAACGATGCCCTTTCAATGTCTTGAAGTGCGCTTGAAACGACTGCCACTCTTCTAGCGTAAAATCATCTTGAGCGAACCCCATGGAAGGCGCAAAGGTAACCAGGCCGAACGCCAAAACCAAACCCATCCGGCGACGCCAAACTAAGACACCCTGTCTACTTATACTATTGATATTTAATCTCAACTCAAACGCTCCCTCACATTTAAACCTGTCATAACCAGCTCGACTTTATGCGTCAATCCCAAGTTTAACTCTTGGTGCTTTTTGGCAGATTGCTCAACTCACTTTATTAACAGCTACCCATCTGATCGTTTCGCAGTCACTTGTACAGGCAGCGATAGATCTTCTGGAAAAATCACCTGATACTCAATGGGAGAGCAACAAAACTCGCAATCCATGATCGTGATCTGTTCTCTTCCGTCTTCTAAAAAAAACTCGACCCAAATCGAACTCATGCAATACGGCCACTGAACCTGAAAATCTGTCGGAATTGATTCAAACGACTCACCTTCATCTTGGCTGTACATTAATTCATTTCTCTATTTTTTTTGTTTTTTAGGTTTTTTTAGATTTAACGTTGAAATCGAATGGGTTGTTTTAAAATCCCTAAAATCACATCAAAAAATCCATCTCGACGAAGTGCTTTCTTGCCTCCATTCGCTAGTAGCGACTGACAGTGACCCTCTCCAGATGGCTCGCTTGAGTCAAAACTACCCCTTCCATCAAAAGACACTCCATTTTCATGCGTCTGATCTGATGAAAAAGCCTCTAAAGAAACTACCTCGCCGTCTCCTTGCCTTTGGGCAAACCTAGTTCGAACCGATTCAAATCGTTGTTTCAATGCATCTACTCCCGAGATTGCCTCATCAGCTTCCAAAGAAGTTTGCTCACCTGCGCCACTTTCTTCAAGATCAACTTCACTCAGTCGAAACGCCACGTCGTTAAAATCTGCCTCCATCGTATCTAACTGGTTTTTCCAAAACTCACTTAGATTCTCCACTGAACGGAAAACTTCTTTAGCCGAATCAATTATTTCTTCTATTTGAAAGACGGCTTCAGCTTTCTCAAACCAGCTTAAATCATTTTGGCGATCGCCAGTTTGGATTTCATTTAAGTAGGTCCTAATCTCTTTGATTCGATCGTCAATCTGACGAATGAGCCGGTTGATTCTGATTTCTTCAGAATCCGTTCTTGAAGTCACCAAGTTCTTAACCTCAAACTCTATTCGTCGTCGAATCATAAAGTCTAAAAACACAGCACTTGCTGCACTTAACTCCAAATGACTGGCTTGCACTCGATGATTTTTTTCATTTTGACTCTGCAATCCTGTCGTTTCGAGTGACCTTAAATCTCCTGTTTCAAGTTCTTGCAATCTTCTTTGAAGATTTTCTATTGCCGCTCTATCACCCTGAAGTCGTTTCTGAAAAGCATTCTCAATTTCGTCGGCGTACGAGTTTCCTTCAAGTGAGCGTCGAAGTACTCCCACCTCTTCATGGTTTAAAAAATTAGAAATTACTCTTGAGGTGACCTCTCGTATTCTTGCAGTGGAAGCGTTTGTTCCTAGGCGAGCAACTTCGTCATTGAGGCTTTTTTCAAATTTTTCCACCAAGTCTTTCAAACGAGCTAACACTCGAAGCCCTTCTTGAGCGTGTTCTTTTTCATGGGTTTGATAAGCACTAATTCGCTCCTGTTCAGATCCCGGTACTTCATCGTGAATCACTTGGCGAATCAAGGCCTCAATTTGTCTTTTGCCTGACGCATGATCTGGAAATCGTGCTGTAAAATCACTTAAATTTCTTTCTGCCTGAGTTCTAAAATCAAACATTGTTTTCACTCGAGCGGAATCATTTGAAGCTTTTCGATATTCTCTCCAAGCATCACGTCCCGAAATTAAGATTTTTTTAAGTATTTTCTCTAGAACCTTTTCTGCATCTTCACTTGACTCTGAATCACCCAGCGACTGACTTGTGTCTTGAGCTTGATTGATCCACGCCTGGAACTCCAACGTAGCAGTCTCTTGCCCCTGACTCTGACTTGCAACTTGATTTAAATGAAAGAAAAGTCTCAAATAGGCTTTGACTTCACCTACAAGACCTTCATTCTGTTCGTGGTCCAGAGCTCTAAACCGTTGTCCACTTCTAAAAAACACCTCTTCCCACTTCCTTAACGAACGGTCCAATTCAAGAGTAAGAGCTACGAGGTGCTCATCACTGTGAGGATGAGGAAGCCTAAAGGGTTTGGCAACAGGATACTGGACTTCAACATCAAAAGGCATGTCATTGACTTCTCTAAAGAGTGGCTGTGCACTCACTTTCTCAAAGATACTTTTGTAATGACGAGCAATTCCTAAGCGATCTGCCATAGATGTGTTATCAGGATCTATTCTAGCTTGTTCTAGAACCTGCTCAATCCAATGATCAATCGATTTTTTAATAAATTGAGTGATCCTTGTGTATCGCTGATGATAGTAATACCTCGCACCATCAAGGCGCTGATTCACGGGGATCAACCTTAACCGTGGCTCTGAATCTACCATGTCATTAGGTACAATCTCTAAAAGCATTCTCCCACCCACATGCGGCGCTTGCCCATGCGCTTCTGAAAGTGCTGTATTTAAAGCCGCTAGTTTTGCTCTTCTCCCCCCGGATTCATAACTCTTAGCAACCTCAGCCAAATGGTCTCGAACACCCCGGCCCAGAATCACTTCAACCCGATCATCACCCAAGCTTTTTTCGAATGCTTCAATGGCCACCTCAATATCCGAGATCTCCCCTTTGTTGTCTTGATTTAAATCACTTACCAAATACATCCCAGGCAACAGTCGACTTCCGACCGCACCAATCGTTTTGGAATCCACATCCGATCGATGTCCTCCTATTTCATCACTGCGTGACAAGCTCATCGCTTTGGTAAATAAATCTAGCAGATTCGTTCGATAGTCAGCTCCCCATCTTCCTCTCGCTCTTTGCCTCAAACTTTCTAGGAGAGTGCCTTCCGTTGGAACATTCATTGCGAATATCACAATCAAACCATCAAGATTAAAGGTGGCCCCCTTCTTGTCTTCATTTCCAAGAGATGCCTTTAGTTTTTGAATGAAATCTGGCCTGGCATGTGCCTCGTCAACTAAAAGTAACTTCACTTCTTTGCCCGAGTATCGAAGTTTCATTAGCTTTTTACTAAACTCGTTAAAAAGTGCATCCTGATCCCAGTTCCCACCTGTGGATCGATGGGCATGCGCACTAAAGTCAATTCGCTCAAAGGCAAAACTTGAGTGATCTCCTTCAAAGAAGGCTGCTATTTCATTGGCAAGGGTTGTTTTTCCAGAACTAGGCTCCCCCATTAAAGTAAAAACTAAGGAAGGCGATGTCTTGTGTCCCTGCGAAAACCATCCGACAAGTTGCCTTTGCATCTCAATTAAAGTCCGGTCCATCCCAATTAACTTTGTTCGCGCTGTTGCTTGGGTTGAATTAGCGCTCAATGCCATGCGAAGACCTTTTGCGATAGTGACTGTTTCTTTGGTAAAAGAAAATCGATTCTCAGTATCATTATCAATTAAAAAAGCTTGCGCCACCTTTTCAGAATCGACCAAGATACCTTGAGATACCAGCAAACTTTGTCGGAACGCCACGACTAACTTGTCGTAAAAAAGATCAGGATCGTTCACTAGATTGGCAAGTGGACTTCCTGGGGTTACGTTTTTTCGAATTTCACTCAAAACAGAATCAAATTCGGTTCTGCCCACACTGATTTTACCCACGCTGGTTAAGCGTTGATACAAAGCGCTCTCAATTTCGTGTCGAGTAAAGAGCTGCTTAGCACGATACTCCAAGAATTCCTCAAAGGTCCCTATACTGACCTTTAAATCTTTAAATTCTTTTGCAGTCTTTGATTTAAGAAGAAAATAAGTGTGCCAGGATGATATATTCTCAGCATCGGAAAAAAGATTTTTAATCTCTTTTATCAACTCTAAATGACTGTCCTCGTCGAACTCACAAAATAGAAAATCAAACACGACAAATATTTGATGATCAGGGTCATCAGAAATTGATTTGAAACGATTCTTTACGGTCTTAATCAAGATCTTTAGATTGGCATCATCTAATCTTCTGGGTGCTCGAATATAAAGATAATGGTCATGTTGCGACTCAGATTTCACTTTTTGATTGAACTGATAGATTTTATCAACAATCCTATAGGTGATCTTTTGACTATAGGGACCTAGAAGCTCAGGAAATTCAATCTCAAGCGAAGAACCTGCAGATGTCTCACTTGGATCACTCCCAAGTGAGTTAGCTGAATTTTCGTAACTCGATTTTGCAATAGATTCCAATATTTTGCCTAACCCGTCTGCTGCTGACTCGAAACTTTCAAGACGATCTTCATCCATGGCTCCAGCACTACTTTGCTGTGCCTTGAGAAACCACTGATGAAACTCTTTTTTGCGCCCTTGGACGACCAGGATGCTCTCAGTATCCACTTCTGGTAATCCAAATGGATCGGGCTCAACTTCATGCAACTTCGTTTTTAGCATGTACCTTTTTCCATCAGTAAGGTCTTCAAAGGTAAAAACATCTCCTTTCGAATCATTGCCTCCAGTGTAGCCTCGGTCAAGAATGAGTTCTCGATGGACTTCTAAATCTGATGGACCTAACCTTAGAATAAAGTCTTCGGTTCCTCGAACGCCCTGGTTTTGCAAAGGTGGGTTAGGAAGTGGAAAATGCTCGATAACCGTAGATTCTTCAGTACTTCCTCTTCGAGATGAATTAGGGGCTGGGGCTTCAACCCAGGTAATCTGACCTGGACCTTGATGAAACAAAAAATAGTGACTAGTGTTATCTACCATCTGCAGATAGTTATTTTTCAATACGCCAACTGCATCCACAGGTTTAGTTTGAACCCCTCCTAACTGAATAAAAAGAGGTTCCCAGGAACCTAGTCTGGTATGAGTCGCAATGTAGTAGCGATCTTTCTCACCCTCAATTTCCCTGAGGTCGTACTCCCTCAGAAATGTATCTTTTCGTAGATCTCTCCGTATAAACCCAAGGCGTCCATCACGAGACTGAAAAGCAATCACTCCGTCGAGAACCTGACTCCTAAGTTCCTCTTTAGTTACATAAAAAAGTTCTGCCCGAGCTTCAACCTGTGGCCACCTCGCACTCACAGCGTCAAGATACTTCTGAAATTTATCAGGCTCATCGATGAACACTTCAAGGACCATCTCTATTTCAGTCTTTCGCTTAATCGCTTCAACCATCTTCTGCTGGATTTCATCCAAATCGCCGTCTGGATTGATTTTTCTTTTGTTTTCAGTAGGGTTTTTTCGAAGGCGTCCACCTAGCTCCTGTCTCTCTCTCCTACGTTCAGTCGATTGAGTGATCCTGGATTCAATACGTTTTTCAGCTTCTTCTTTTTCGAAGAACTCTTCGATGAAAACATCAAGCATCGGAATCCAACCTTTTTCTTCAATGAAACGGGTCCAAAATTGATGGTTTTCAAGTGGTTTATTCTCGTAGTCCACAGCTGTGAGAAAAAAGGCTTCATCTTGGGTTTGATCATTGCTACTGGTAATTGGGGGACTACTACTGCGACCATTCACTCTAGAATTTCTAGCCGGGTCTATTTCGATTGATTCAATCACGAGAGTTCGTTGCCCAGTTTTTGCATTCTGAAACTGGATAATCAACCGACCCGTTTTTCTTCCCTGAGTTCGCATCGAATGTAAAGTAGGTGCACTTTCGAAAGAATCCGTTTCAGGAGGATCAGGGTCAAGTTCAATTCGAATTTCTGATGGTTCGAAAATAACTCGACTGAACTTTTCCCGGTCTTCTTCACTCTCATCTTGAGCAAGAGACGCAAGAGGGGTCACCATGAGAAAAAGCCAAATGCCTGATTGAATCGCCCTCGTCAGGCCTTGAATCGTCGATGAAATCAATTCACACCCTATTTCTGTGAAAATCTACTAATTAGGACGGAAAGGAGGTAACAAACTAAAGTGCTCAGTTCAAGAATCAATCACAAAAATATGTTTTAAATGGGATGATTTTGTCTCAAGTAAAAGTTATATAAAACAAACTTAATCAACAATAACATTAATCTGCTTGATCCTTGAGCAGGCTTTTCTGCTCTCCTCTCAAAGGGGGATTGAGAACCCGAGAAAATTAACTCCCATCACCTGATGGTTTCTAAAAAGAAACGCCAAACAGAAAATCAAGTCTTCCTTGAGTTTCCGAAGCTCCAAATCGATAGGAAGCGTTAGACTCAAGGGGTTCTGACCAAATAATCTCACAACGAACTCGGTTCTGGTCGGATAGATTAAGATTTGATTCAATTCCGAATCTTAATGACGTATCTCGGCTTTCTCCATCCCAATACTGATCACAATGAAGCTGAGCCTTGAAAGCTAATTTCGATCGCCGACGATCTAACCACTGCTGCGAAGGTAGATGAACCTTTACTTCGGAACCCAATTCAAATGCCCCATCTTTCCACGCCAACGAAGAAAAACGAGCACCGACATCTCCTCGGACAGAAACACACTCTCCCAAGTTTGCCCGAAGTCCTTTTCGACATGAGAACTCAACTCCAAATCGGTTTTCTTGATCACGATCACTTTGTTCCCATCGAGCTTCAGATTGAGAAGCATCGTTGAAACCACCTAAAGAAGATGACACGAATCGACCTGAGGCGTGCCTTGTCGTTCTCACTCCTTCTTGAAAGAAAAACTGAGTCTCTATCGCAGTTGTCGATCCAATAAAAAACGCTTCTTGCTCTTCAGGGTCGTCACGATCATCTAAAATGAGCTCACATCGCAGACGAACTTCGTCATAGGCATTTGACTGATATTTTTCGCCTGTCTCAAATTCAGAATTCCTGAGCCGAAACGTACTTAGCTCAAAATTAGATTCACTCGGCGGATGTTCATCGTTGAGCAAAAAAGAGTACTGTATGCTTGATCGGACTGCTGACTCAAACTCATCTTGTCCTGAGAATGGAAGTAACTCTGAATGTCCAACAATTGCTTCCTGATAGAATAGATTCTTCTTTTCAGGGAAAAAGACGCTGCAATCATAACTACGTAGTGACTTATCCGCATCAAAAGAATCTACAGTATCATTTTTAGTTTCATCACGATTTTTACTGTCATCTTTACTGGAATCAAGGCTACTGATGACTTCAGAGAATTGTGCAATTGAATAAAAGGAGGTTGGAGTCTCTTCTTGAAAACACTCAGAAAGGCTTCTTTCTGAAGGAGATGCAAAAGTGATTTGATAGCGATCTGACTCTAAATCAACGGTGGAACCATTTTGAGCCATTACGCCAATCGGTTGCATTAAACTTAAAATCATGCTGCATTGAAAAGCGATCTTTCTTCTTTTCATTGCTCGTTTTTTCATGATGTTTAACTGACCTTTCGTTGACATGAGTGCCTTATCGTTATTTTTATTTTTAAGAACATGAGTTTCTGGCAGCTTGAATGATGAAAGTTTGGCTTGAAGCGAGATTTTGAATAATTTCACTTCAAGCCTACCTGTTAAACCATAACTAAACCATTTAATTATCGTTATTTATTCTTAACGATAAATTTCACATTCCATCAATCCTCGAGTGATTAAAGATCGAAGATCATTAGGATAGGCTACCGCTCCGCCTCTATCAATCTCGACAGAAGAAAGACTGCTCACCATGTCAGTGAAATCACGAACGGTAACACCCATGTCGGTCAAGCTTTGTAATAAAACAAACGCTTCGTTTTTCAATCGGTGTCGGATGGTCATCAACGTACCGTGCGCTTCCTGAGCTGAAATTAAGCGTAGATCTTCGCCAAGCTGAATTCGACGAAGTGCCTCCACATGAAGTTCTTCTTGTTCCCGAACGGAAACGTAAAACTCGATGACTCTTTTCTGAAGCTCTGTGAGATCTTCATGAATTGGAGCTGGTGCCAATTCCTGAACAACAGGAACCGTTGCTTTAGAAGCAATTGCCTTGTAACCCAGGCCACCTAAAACAGGTTGAGTTAAGTTTAAGTTTAGATTTCTAAGCGGTACGAGTCTTGCCACCGTATTGTTCTGCACTGGGCATTTAAGCTCTGGAGCACCCGAATTGCCTCCGCCTCGCTGTACATTTAAATTTGTGTCTCGTGCAAGTTCGTTCGAACATGAGGCCATTAGTAGACTGATTCCCATAAGGGTTAGTGTCATTTGTTTTTTTGTTTTCATCTCTTCTCTTCTCCCTGACATCTCTGCCATCGATTCACTCTGATTAGGTTACTTGTTGCTCTCTTTTATTTTTTTAGATTCGTCACTTTTTAAAAAAGCAAAACAGACCTAAAAAAATGGTTTCCCTATTCTACTCAACTTGAATCGCTAACCACCGATTGAGGAAACTAAGATTGCTCTCGTCTTACACTGAATAAGAGCAAACGATATGCCAGCTAGAATGGCTGTAAAATCCTAGTACAGCTGAGTGTCTAGTTTTTTTCCATTCACCTGTCTAAAATTTCGACAATTTTTTCCTTTAGTTTTTAAGGGGTTTTGGGTCTTTCAAGGACTCCGCTGAAAGATCCATCATAAAAAGAGCTGATGAAGATCGCTCCTCATGATAAGAAGACCTGGAAATGTTCAAGTCGAGTCAACTCACACTAGTTCCGACCCCCATTGCCGATGGAGTGGATCTAGAACCTCAAGTGAAAGCAAATCTACAAACGCTAAAAGAGCATGAGTGGATTTTAGTTGAGGAACCTAAACTTGCACGCCGACGATGGATTCAATGGGGCCTACCTCGAGAGGGAATAAAACGATTTATTTTCTTTAATGAACAAACGAGCTCTGATCTCTTAGAGGATTTGATTTTAAGAATAAAAACCAAGGGGCATCATTTCTATCTTATGAGTGATGCAGGATTGCCTGCAATCGATGATCCTGGGACACGCTTGATTCGCCGATGTCATGCGGAAAACATTACGGTCAGTGCGAGTCCATTTTCAAATTCCCACCTGCTGGCATTGGCCTTGAGCGGATTTTCAAATGGCGTTTTTACATGCCTTGGATTTCCACCTCGATCGTCTAATCAGAGAAGCCGCTGGTTTCATGATGCTCTCCAAAGAAAAGAAGTTTTAATTCTTTTAGATACTCCTTATCGTCTTGAAAAAACAGTTTCAGAGCTCTCTAAGGCTCTCAAAACCCTGAAACAAATCAAACAACGACATGCATTTTTAGCAATGAACTTAAACGCACCCAATGAACTTCTCCTCTTCGGAACGCTGACATCAATTGAAAAAAACCTCCCAAAAAACACAAAAGCT
>CAYLWK010000027.1:0-2579 GCA_964387255.1 uncultured Oligoflexia bacterium | reverse complement strand
GCCCATGGGGGTGGGGCAAAACGCAATTATTTCTAAAACCGTTCTTCAAGATGTTGCCGTTTTATCGGTAGGTCGTTATGTGACCAATAACATTCCTCGACTGGTAGAAGAACCCGATAGAAGAGGAAGAGAGGTCGTTCGGTCGCTTGCAAGTTTTGATGGATTTTCTTCAGTGACGATTGAGGTTGAACCTGAGCAAGCTCAGAAAATTGCTCTAATTACCTCAAATCCCAGAAATCAAATCATCGTGTCTTTGAGAAACAATGATGACACGAATCGAGTACAAGAAAAAACACTCACTTTAAAAGATGTGCTTGGAAAAGACGCCGGGCGGCTCAATTCCCGCAATCCGCGTGGAAGAAATTCAAGGAGGAGGAACTAAGTCCAATGAAACTTGGGGGAAAAATTAGGTTTAAACTCGGAGGAGCCTTAGTTTTCTTAAGTCTGCTTGTATGGGCCCAATCGGCTCAGGCACAAGAAAGTACTGACTCAGAAAAAGAAGACTTTAAAAAATCAAAACTAACCAGTGATCGTTCAGAGGGACTTGCAGATCAAAGAGACCTTATTCTGGCAACGGGTATTGATAAAGTCGTTGATCTTGACTTCAACCCAAATTCAGGCGCAGCTGGAATCTCAATTGGGAATCCGAAAGTCGTCGCTACAACGTTGGTGAAGGTCGGAGATCAGAGACAGATTGTCTTTAAGCCTCTTGCTTCAGGTAAAACAACCGTTACTGTGAGAGATAATGATGGAAATGTACGTCTTATTTTCAATGTAGCAGTTTCTGGTTCTAATTTAGAGCGAGCAAAGTCCGAACTAGAGTTTCTACTTAAGGATATTGAAGGAATTCAGTTTGAGATTCGAGGAAGTCGAATCTTTGTGGATGGTGAAGTTCTCATTCCTAAAGATTATGGACGCTTACTTACTGTGATTGACGGAAAAAACTCTCCTTACACAGAAATCGTAGTAAATCTCACCACGCTTTCTCCATTAGCCCTTCAACTTCTTTCACGCAGGATTGAAAATGATATTAAGGCCTTCGCACCAAATGTTTCAAGTAGGGTCGTCAATAGTCAAATTTGGCTAGAAGGAACCGTTGATAACTTTGACATGGCCAGGAGAGCTGAAAAAGTAGCGGAGCTTTATCTACCCAGTCTTAAGCCAGGATCTCAACTTGAAAAAGATCCCACGGTTCAAAGGCTTCCACCAAGAAGTCTTGTCCAAAACTTTATTGTGATTAATCCACCTCCTCCTCAGAAGAAAGAAAAGTTAGTAAGAGTGACTTCTCACTTCGTTGAGTTATCAAAAAACTATGCAAAGGTTTTTGGTTTTAAGTGGCAGCCTGGCTTTACGGCTGACCCACAGATCAACATTGGAACCACTGGGGATGGAAGCACTGGAGCAAGTGGAGTGAGTACCTTTACAGCTACTATTTCAAGCTTATTTCCAAAACTTCAAAGTGCTCAGCGAGCAGGGTACGCCCGAGTTTTAAAAACGGGAACGGTAGTTGTTAGAAGTGGGAAAGTAGCGGTCCTTAATGATGAAACGGAGACACCTTTTCCAGTGACGGGCCCTAATGGTCAGGTAAGCACCCAAACCGCTTCTACCGGGCTGAATCTCAGTGTGACTCCTTTGATTCTAGGGCAAACCGAGGACATTCAAATGGATTTGGAAATGAATCAGGTGAATCCTGCCGGTCGAGCTGCAGGTCGTTTGATTACTGCCAATCATTTGGTGAAAACCTCCACTTATATTAAATCAAATGAAAGTGCTGCCATTGCCGCCGTCTTTGCAACAGACGTGAAAACTGATTTTAATGAAGATGATCCTAATTCTGGTTCGTTTGGCGGAGCGAATACATCACCATTGTTTACGTTATTAAACTCCAAGAATTTTGCAAAAAGAAGAAATCATTTTGTGATTTTTGTCACACCTCAGATCATTGAAAGTGCCTCTGAGGGTACGGATGACCTGAAGAAGAATTTTAGAATTAAAATCAACTAAAAGGTTGGTTTTGAAAGACTGTTAGTAAAAGGGGGAAACTTGGCCGGGCACATCATTGCTGTCATTGGAGGGAAAGGAGGCGTAGGCAAAAGTATTTTTGCGTCTAATCTAGCGCTTTCCTTTCAGAAAAACTTCAAACAGCGTCCTCTAATTGTAGACCTAGATTTGAACTCTTTAGGAGACCAAAATATTATTTTAGGTCAGAACCCTAAACAGAATATTATTGATGTTTCAAAAATGCCCCCAGGTCCCATTGACCTAAAATCGTTGAATCAGTTCATGGTGAATACGAATCAAGGTTATAGCTTTATTGGAGCCCCTAAGGATGCGTTAATTGCAAAAGATATCGATCTAGATGGACTAGGGCGATTCTTAAAGTCTGTCACAAATATTTTTGAAATTACGGTTGTGGATCTTGGGAATGCTACCGAGCCCTATGCAATGAAAGTTTTAGAATATTGCACTGCCATTTTTGTCGTGACGACTGCTGACATGATTGTGCTTAGTCAAACTCGAAGAATTTTATCGAAAGTCCAAGAGCTTCTTTTCCCCAAGGAAATGGTCCAAGTAGTTTT
>CAYLWK010000026.1:0-5855 GCA_964387255.1 uncultured Oligoflexia bacterium | reverse complement strand
TCAAAATCCTCCAAAGAGTGGGATTCCTAAACTCTCGCTTCGCACCACTCCCTCAACTGCTTAAAAATCAAGGCCTTTCTACATGATACACAACTTTCAACGAAATTTACGGAGACCGGAGCCGGTGCCTATTTTTTAAACAGTTGTTTGTCAAAACTCCAGACATCGTCCTGTCAAAGTTTTTAACACCTGAGTTTGATCTACTCTAACACTCTGATTTTAATGAATTTTTCAAATTCAGACAACCAGTGTCATTTTGGCCCTGTGATTGCAGTACTTACGAGAAACGGCGAGAAGTTGTTCCCCTTTTTGACAGAGCAAAGCAGAGCGCCAAGGGGAAGTGAAGCGGGACGGACTCAAAAAAATAATCGTTTAGATCATTTGAAAATGACTCAGAGGAAGAGGGAGTCGTACCAATGAAAATTCAAAAGGTTAGTCTTAAAGACTTAAAAGCTACTCAATCACTTCTGCTAGTAGCAGCTTTATCCATAGTCATGACCGCTTGCGGTTTTGCGGGAGGCAACCAAGCTCCCGTCAATCAAGGATCAGATTTTTTAAGATCGGATTCAGGCGGGAACAATAACAATAATAACAATGGCGGTGGGTCCGGAGGTGGCGGCGGCACGACTGATCCCAGAGCAAACAATCCTCCTCCTTTAGAATTCACTTTTGAAGGTTGGGGCTACGAAGACACCATTAGTTTTCAAGTTCAAACTCGTGAGCACCTTGAAGTACAAATTCAACCTCAAGCTCAAGATCAGCCTATTCGCGGAACATCTTATTACTTTCACTATAGCAAGCTAGCAGTGCACATCGAGATCAATGCTGATCCCTCAACCCTAAGACCTACTGCTTTACTTGAAAACGAGATGGTAGCCAATCCCGCCCAGAAAAGCTCTGTGCTTGATTATGACCGGTACGCCCAACAGGAATGCACCACTGCTTCAGGGCTTTGCACCTACACAGTGACAGTTAAGCGCCCTAACTACGATGCCTGGTGTTTTTCACGTGGACTTTGCCCACCTTATGCACCTCCTCATACTCGAGTGCGCACTCAAAGAGACCAAAACCAAGCCATTATCGGTGATCAATGGCGAGGCACTATTTTTATCGGAACTGATGAAACTCAGGAGTTAAACTAATGAGAAACTTTAATTTTAAAAATTCAACCCTAATGATTCTGATGGCGTTAAGTCTGGCAATCAGTGCTTGCGGAGGACGAGAGCCCCTAGTCGATCGATCAGGTCTGAATGATTGTGTGAACTGTAACGGAAACAATAATGGTTCTGGAGGTAGTGGTGGCTCTGGAGGCAGTGGCGGCTCTGGAGGCAGTGGTGGCTCTGGAGGTAGTGGCGGCGGTGGCACGCCAGCACTTGAATTTCCAGTTGAAATCACTGGAAATGGTCACGCTTTCACCCCATCGTTTGAAACTGATAGCATCCTTGAGTTCAGAGTACGCGCCGGAAACGATGGAGGCTGGAGCATTCCCGGAACAGGATACAATGGATTCTATGATTGTACTTCTTACTCACTTCAAATCCATCATGCGGATGGAACTCCAATTGGAGCTTCTAATGGGTCTGGCATTGTAAAAGCAGCAACGGATAATTTCTTCTCAAGTGCGCAATGCATGTCAGCAGATCCTGTGAGTCGAATTTTTAGATTCACTCCCTCAGGAAATGATTCCTACAGAATCAAAGTGAGCAACGTGAGAACAAGTTTTCTATGTCAAACCACGTGGCCTGCATTTGGATGTCCAGTTTCCGGCCAACACAGTACGCATCGATCCAGTGCTGTGGTTGAGGTAAAACTCAATGGCATGGTTTTTAATGACTAGATAAAATGACTGATGTGTTGAGCGGATAAGAGCTGACTAAACTAAATAGTAATGGTGATAAGCAGAGTTGAAGTGAAAAACTAAACAGAAGGTGAACAGGTTTCAGAACGAAGTTGTTGAAGCAGAGGCTCGAAATGTTCTTGTTGATCCTGTTGGAAGGTCTCAGCAGTGAGTTGGCGAATGACCTTCCAAAACCTGTTCCAATTCTGACCACATTCACGATAAAGCGCTTCAAAACCTTTAGCTCCTGTTCCATAAGTCTTATACTGAATTAAAAAAGCATTGTTAATCTCTTTCTTAAAACCAAGGTCCTTAGCAAGTGTAGCTAGAGTTTTATCTTTGATTTGAGATTTTTCCTGATCAGGTCTTTCACTTCGATAAACTGCATCGAGATCCTGATAGACTTGATGAAGCTTTTTTCGATGCTTCTCTCGCCTTTCGAGGAATTGGTGATAGTCCTTTATTATTTTTTTGGAATCTTCAACAGCATGATCCAAGTATTGAACTGTTAAGCGATCCGCAACAAAACTAGCCAAACTCTCGTTAAAATAAGACTGACTTGAAATGTAAAAAGTCGCATGGACTGACTCATGAAGAATGACATTCACAAGATGAGCTAATGCGAGATGATCATTCGAAATCATGGTAGATAAAATAGGATCTTCAAACCATCCCAATGTTGAATACGCACTCGCTCCTCTTAAATAGACATCCCAACCCTCTTTTTCTAATTCTTGGGCCAAGTCCTTCGCGTCGTCTTTAGAAAACCAGCCAAGATAATTAAAGCTCCCAACAATCGGAAAATCCCAGGTTTTTGGTTCAAATTTTAACGGTCGACTGGCACTCACCACCCAACTGATGGCCACATCATCCCACTGCACGTAACTCCGATAATTTGAGGTTGGTTTTAAACCATTTTTCTCACCAAACGCTTTGATTGGTTGAACTTGACTCAGAAGAGATTTGATTTCTCTCGGGGTTCGTTCACTCTGAATCACCTGGTCAATGGGACGAGCTCGATTCGATACTGCCAGCTGTCCTTTAGCCGCTTGCCATAGATAGGCTCCGGTCGAGCACCCTGTGAGCAGCACTAACCCCAATCCCAATAAAACAGCTGCTTTCTTAGAACTGATCTGCAAAGTCGCCCCTTTCCTTCATTTGGATCAAAAGAAGAATGAAGTTCCAAACTGGAGCGAAAAGTTATCTCCAAAACTTCGGATGCTTCCGCCTTCAAGATACGAAGTCCCTTCCAAACGGACCGCAAAATTTTTAACTACAAACCACTTTATACCAGCTCCCATCACAATCGATAGAGATAATAGCTGTGCAGGCGGCTGCCCTCCCCCGGCGTATTCACCCGTGGCAGTACGATCTAGCTGTCCCACCCCAAACTTAAGAACCGGTTGGACGGGTGAGCTTCTTGGAAAAAATGACTGTACGTAGTTGAGACTATAGATACGGTCATTAAAAACTGTATTTTGGAACGATTGAATAAAGGTTCGTGTAGTGACCATTTGAAGTGAGATCTCGAAACCAGAAGTTGCAGTAAAATGATATCCTACAGACGAGCTCCATCGCCGATTCCATGTGAAATCCGTTTCGGAAAAGTCACTTCGAGTGAATGCAAATCCAAACGAGATTTCAAATAGACCTGCTTGGCTAGCAGGACTCCAAATACTCCAATTCATCATTAAGATGAACAAGAACTGATAGATCTTTCTCATTCTCCACTCCTTGAGAGTCCACAATCGTCCTATTCAAAAGGTTCCATTCCTTGAATTTTCTTAATGAGACGTTGCTTTTCTTTTTTAACCCAACCTGGATTCTGACGACTATCCAAGTCTTTAACAAAAACTTTCTTTTGATGATCACTTGCCAATCCACGCTCTGGATACAAAAATGCCTTTCCCTCTGGATCATCACCAACGACTTTCAACAACCATTTCTCATTTGCAACGGGGTCATCGGAATATTTATGATGACGTACGTACTGATCCAAATCATCACGTTGATGCTTCTTTTTCTTTCGATCACTTGACGTACTTGCAAGAAATCGAGAGCCTTTTTCACCTTTATTTTTATTCACTCTTGCAGCAAAAGTTCTGTTGGCTCGCTTCACCACAGCATCCATCGCGACATTGAATTCCGCAGCCGTCAAAGGGAGTCCATTCAAATGAAGTTTTAAAGACGCCACCGATACGGTCTTAGGAGTCGATGGAATCACTCTTAAGTACTTAAAGTTTAGAGAGGTAGCTTCTCCTGCTGTAACTTTTATTTTTTTCTTATTTTCAAATCTATTTTCAAGCGTTGCAGATTTCTGAAGTGCAATCAGCTGCGACTCCTCATCACGAAGGCTGTACAGAACCATTCCCTGTCCCTCGTGAAATCGAGCTCTTGCATTTGGAGTGATTACCCTGAACTCACCAGAGCCATTTCTCACTGAAACAAAAGCGATTCCTTCAAAAAGAACGAGATGATCTTCATGGCTCATGTGCTGATTTTTTGAGTTATCAAAAATTTCAACGAGTGTATTGGGACCGAGCTTAATATCGAACCCATTTCGATGTTGAATTTTGGCGTAGCCATCCTTTAATGTGATCCATGCACCACAAGGAATTGCGACATTTAGGTGAATTGGAAGAAGATCTTTTCGGTTTGCTCCCAAAATCTGAATATCACCATCGAACTTTTTTAGAGTGCCACAGGAATATGGCTTGGAATTGGATCCTTCACTTTCTTTAGCAAAGGAAGTTGTTCCCAAACAAGGCACAAGAATCGCAAGAATGACAGTCGTCTGTAGCATTCTTTTCATGAGACTCTTTTGTGATGGCTGTAAACGACTTCTTTCTTTCATCATTTTGATGCCAACCCTCGATTTACCCACGCAGCTTCAGATGAGTGCGGATGATGATCTAAAAGATCTCTTAACCAGTTTTGTGCCAAATTCTCCTGCCCACGTTTTTTAGATGACAACGCACTCCAAAGGCGCGCTTGAGCTTGATAGGGTAAGTTTGCTTTTTCTGGAGGAAATTCTAGGACTTTTTGGAAATAAGATTCCGCAAGCTTGAAGTGATCGATTCGGTACCATGAAACACCGGTCATCAAGAAATTTTTAGGTGTTTTATAGGCATCGTTTTGCTCTTGGCCAGTCAAGAAAGTCATGATGACGGCTGATTTTTCATTTTCTCTTGCTTTAAAATAAGACACAGCGAGCGTTAGAAGCTGATGAGGTAAAAGGTGTGTTGGTGGGCGGTAGTCGATACTTGCGAGGGTTCTTCCTACGGTCGCTCCTGTTTTCTCACCCAACCGAAGTGAAATCTGTTCTGTCTTATTTTGAGCACTCAACGCCTGACAGTTAAATCGCTCTCCTTCAATCCATCTGCGTAGCTTCATGTTTTCCAAACGCAAACGATCTCGCTCATAAACGGCTTCGCTTAGTTTCACAACTTTACCGTGGGTGCTTTCAATTGCTTTGTCCGTAACTTTTAGGATCGACTTCATCGCATAAAAGGCTTCAGGAACTGTCTTCGTAAAAAACGGTGTTTTAATCGCTACAAAAGCAATCAACCCAATTGCCGCTATCAAAGAAAACGGTTTTCCCAGCCCACTGGACTTTTGTTTCCATTTTGTCAGAGCTTCTTTCCACTTCATCTCAAGAGGCGTATCGACACCCTTTTTTTAAACCTTTACCAAGACTTAGATCTGATAGTGACTTTGCAACGAGCAGTGAGTGTCCATGTTTTTGACACTCGATAAAGGCTTATCCCCCTCTAGGCCTTTCAGGGAAACATTCGCACCCAAGACAATCTTAACTCTATGATTTTATTGATTTTTTATCCTATTTTTTTGATGATCTTGGCATAGGAATTGAAAGTTAATGCAGTGAAGCGAAACCCTCGTGATGCGCTGATTTCTTTGATTGCGTGAAGGAATCAGGACTCAAGCAAAGCAATCTAGTGGTTTTAAGTGTTTTTGAGAGAGGCAGTTGTGTTGAATTTTAGAAAGAAACAGAAAAAGA
>CAYLWK010000025.1:0-5471 GCA_964387255.1 uncultured Oligoflexia bacterium | reverse complement strand
CAGACACCTGTGACACCGCGAGATCACTCTCGATTGATGGTCGTTGATCAAGCTTCAGGACAGATTGAGCATGCGCATTTTTATGATCTGCCTCGGTTTTTATCAGCTGGGGACCTGTTGGTCTCAAATAATAGCCAAGTCATTCGAGCCAGATTGCGAGCGCATCGTCTTCCTGGAGGGGGAAAGGTAGAGATTTTTTTACTCAAACCGGTGGACTCTCAGTCGCATCAGTGGAGCGCTCTGTATCGAAGTTCGAAATCTGCTGGACCGGGCATTGAGTTTGAAGTTCAAAAATCATGGGGTGCCTTAAAAGGAGAGGTCCTGAGAGTTGATCCAGAGACTCGAGGTGGGGTGTTTGTTCAGTTTGATCAGGATCCAATTGCAAAGCAATGGGGAGAGATTCCACTTCCACCGTACATTGAGTCCACAGAAGCATCCCAGGCTTATTATAAGACGGTTTATGAAAAGCAACTCGGATCCGTTGCGGCACCCACCGCTGGATTTCATTTCACTCAGGAACTTTTGGAGCGATTAAAGCAAACTAACGTTTGTTGGGAAGAGTTAACACTGCATGTTGGCTTGGGAACCTTTCAGCCGGTACAAGCAAAAGACATTCGCGAGCATCAAATGCATGAAGAGACGTTTGAAATCCCATCGTCATTGGCTGAACATTGGCAAAAAACCCGTGAGGCAGGGAAGAAGGTGGTCGCTGTAGGCACGACTAGTTTAAGAGCCTTGGAATCGGCTTATGATTTTCAGAAGCAAAAGATTGTATCAATGTTTGATCATACGCAGATTTACCTTTACCCTGGGAAACCAGTTCATTCGATTGATGGCTTGATCACGAATTTTCATCTACCTGATTCGACGTTGATCTTGCTGGTTAGTGCTGTGGCTGGAAAAGAGTTGATTCAAAAAGCCTATCAGGAGGCAATCAAAGAAAAGTATCGATTTTACAGTTTTGGAGACGCGATGTTGATTTTACGAGGAGATTCAAAAAAAAACGTTGCTGGGTGATCTTAACTACCTGAATTCAGTAGAGGATGAGAAAAGCGATGGTTTAGAAGCATCCTCAAACCTTGGTCAGATCACCGAGCAACGCTTGAAAATCAGTATGACATAGATCAGAAATGGGGAGAAAGAGAATGAGTGGTTGATTGTTTTTTTCTCCTTTTTTTCACTCAAGCATCATGGATTTTACGGGGTTTTTTCAACATTTTTTCAAAATAGGACTCGGTTCCTGATGTCTTAAAAATACCACACCGCATAAATCAGTCCTGGCTTGACGCAATACGTTATTATTGAGATGTCTTGTGGTTTTGGGCGGTCGTGTCTGATTCGGCTAGTCGCTTTGTAATACCATTGAGGAAACTAAAATGAGTTTAGAGTTTAAAGTAAAAACCCAGCTCAAGAGCGGGGCTCGTACGGGGCTATTAAAGCTAAAATCATCGGATGGGCAAAAGACCTATGAGATTCCGACGCCTCAGTTCATGCCGGTGGGCACTCAAGCGTCTGTGAAAACACTGTCTTCTTCGGATCTCACTAGGTTGAATGCTCAGTTGATATTGGGCAATACGTATCATTTATACCTTCGACCTGGACATCGGCTGATTGAAGATCTGGGTGGGCTCTCTGAATTTATGTCATGGGAAGGACCTACGTTAACCGACAGTGGTGGGTTTCAGGTTTTCTCACTCGCAGGGTTGAATCAAGTCACTGATGAAGGAGTGCATTTTAAAAGTCATCTGGATGGGAGTGCCCATTTTTTCACACCTGAACTTTCAATGGAGATTCAAAGATCCTTAGGCAGCCAGATTGTCATGGCCTTTGATCAATGTCCCCCGTATCCGTGTTCAGAGTCGATCGTGCAAAAAGCATTGGAGCGAACCTCTCGTTGGGCAGCCCAAGGGTTAGAAGTGCCTCTAAAGCCTCATCAAGCTCGGTTTGGGATCATTCAAGGGGGCATGAGCAAGCATTGGAGAGAACAGTCCTTAAAGCAAATCACCGCACTTCCGTTTGATGGATTTGCGATTGGAGGCTTGTCGATTGGAGAACCTCCAGGATTAATGCATGAAGTCACTCGTTGGCTTGCGCCTCAGATGCCAGCTAATCGGCCTCGCTACCTGATGGGAGTGGGAAGGCCTCAGGATCTTGTGGAGGCAGTGCGTGCCGGAGTGGATTTATTTGATTGCGTGATGCCCACTCGAAATGCACGAAATGGCACTTTGTTCACCTCAAAAGGGCGTATTAATATTAAAAACGCAAAATTTGCTCGCGATGAATCCGCTTTGGATCCTCACTGTGACTGTGAAACTTGTGTAAATTACTCACGTGCTTATTTGAGACATCTTTTTATCTCCGGAGAGTACCTTGCAGCTCGTCTCAATACGGTGCATAACTTAGCGTATTACTTAAATTTAATGCAGCAAATCCGCCGAGCCATTGAAGAGAATCGGTTTGACGAGTGGGTGAAAAACTTCTATACCCAGGGTCATCACTCAGGTGAGACACAGAAGGCATGGCCGCATGACGAAGGCTCGAGTGGCATGCTTCCTTAGCCTTAAATGGAAGGCCTGCAGAAAAAATTCTATAAGGAAGGAACTGCTTCAGGAAAGCTGGGGTGGATTCAAAAAAACTTCAGTGTCTAATTAATAATCACGCACTGTTCAAAGGTTTTGCTTTGAGGTGCGAAAGGAGAAAATGTTGATTTCATCATCGCCGATGTCGAGGCAAACGAGAGGGAAACCAGGAGTCATGTCTTTTTGGATGCCACTGATCGCAGTGGTTCTTTTAGTGACTGCCGGAGTCGTGTTGGCAGAAACAGGCACGCCGATTCCTGCTGGAACTGGTTCTGCGAGTCCTTCCATGACCTCGAGTGGGATGGCAGCCGAAGGCGCGTCTGCGCCGGCTGAAAGTCCGGGGATTTTTGGAATGCTATTTCCATTCCTTCTTATGTTTGGGATTTTATATTTTTTAATCATCCGGCCTCAGCAAAAGAGAATGAAAAATCACCAAGCGTTGATTTCTTCGTTGAAGCAAGGCGACGAAGTGGTGACATCATCCGGAATTTTGGGAACGATTCGGGGCCTCACCGAAAAAGTCATCACCTTAGAGGTGGCTGATAACGTAAAAATTAAAGTTTTAAAAAGCCAAATTGCTCAGGTCGTCAAGGGACAAATTAAAGATCTTGAACCAAATCAAAATTAAGTTCATCGTTGAACCTTAACCTTCGTCGAGAGAGAACGAAATAAGGCTATGAATTAAATCGATGACCGTTCGTTGAAACCGAGTAGGAGAGGGGTTTTTATATGGATCGAGGTTGGTGGTGGAGAGTCGCGCTTTTAGTGGCTAGTGTGGTGATCGCAGGGCTTTATATCTATCCAACCTTTTCGGGGTTGGATCCAAAAAAATCTGGGTTTCCAATTGAAAAAAAGATCAATCTAGGACTGGATCTTCAAGGCGGGTTGTATTTGGTCTTAGGGGTTGATTTTAATCAAGTCTTTCAAGAGGTGGTGCAGCGAAAAGGAAGTGATCTAGCGGAGGATCTTCAAAAGCAAGGCATCACGATTTCTTCTCAGAAGATGCTTACCGATGGGTATCCGAAGGATGACCCTCGCTATGAGATTCAGCTGGCGGCAGAAAAAAGCACTCAGGCTTACGATCGATTTAAAGAACGTTTTCCGGACCTCAGACTCACAGGGGACGAGCAAGGACGGATGGAATTTGCATTGGCGCATGCTTACCGCGCTGATGTTCGCGAAAAGACAATTAATCAGAGTATTGAGGTGATTCGAAACCGAATTGACGAGTTTGGAGTGTCAGAGCCGAGCATCTCAAGTCAAGGAAACTCTAGAGTGTTAGTAGAGCTCCCTGGAGTAAAGGACATCGAACGTGCGAAGGGGTTGATCGGACGAACAGCCAAGCTTGAGTTCAAGATGGTCGACGATTCAATGGGTGCAGCTCAGGTAGCAGCACTCGTCTCGGAGGTTGAGACTGAAAATAACTTTACGTATCAGAAGGAAAATCGATTTTCAGATTACGTGGATCGGCTCAATGAGCTGGCTAAGTCGAAGTTGCCACAAGGGTCAGTGATTTCGTTTGAGCGAGTGGTGAGTCAAAATGGTGAAACCGTGTCGAGAGTGCCGTACCTTCTGAAAATGAAAGCAGAGGTGACTGGAGAAGAGCTTGCAGATGCTCAAGTGCAGTTTGACCCTGAAACGCGATTGCCAAATGTTGGTTTTTCCTTGAACCCAAAAGGAGCCTCTTTATTTGAAGAGCTCACGGGGAAGAACGTTGGAAAGCAACTTGCAATTGTTCTAGATGGAATTGTTTACTCTGCGCCGGTGATTCAAAGTCAGATCGCCGGAGGGCAGGGACGAATCACAATGGGAACTGGGCAAAACCAAGACATCATGAAAGAAGCTAAAGACTTAGCGATTGTGTTACGAGCAGGGGCTTTGCCAGCGCAGCTAGAGCTTTTGGAGCAACGAGTGGTTGGACCTACGTTGGGCGCGGATTCGATTCAAAAAGGCGGATTCGCTGGAGTGGTGGGTGCACTCATCGTGTTTATCTTCATGATTTTCTACTATCGTAAAGCTGGAATGATTGCGGCGTTTTCACTCGTGCTCAATGTGCTGTTTGTTTTGGCTGTTTTAGTAGGTTTGGAAGCAACGTTGACTTTACCTGGAATCGCAGGGATTGCACTCACTGTCGGCATTGCAGTAGACTCGAATGTTGTGATTTATGAGCGAATTCGAGAGGAGCTACGTGCCGGCAAGTCTTTGGGAGGTGCTGTGGACTCTGGATTTCAAAAAGCTTTTCGAACGATCCTCGACGCAAATGTCACGAATGCAGCAGCAGCGATTGTGCTTTTAACGTATGGAACGGGACCGATTAAAGGCTTTGCCGTGACGATGCTGATCGGGATCATCACGACCCTGTTTACAGCTGTATTCGTGTGTCGGTTGTTTTTCCAACTGTATCTTCATCGACTGCAACTTCGTAAAGCGCAGCACGTGAGCATATAAAGGAAAAAAAGGGGGATGATTCCGCTTTAGAAAAGAAAAGGAGCTTTCATGTTTTATATCGTTAAACCAAACACATCCATTGACTTTGTGGGGAAGCGAAAGATTTGGCTAGGGCTCTCCTTGGTTGCAATCTTAGGGACATTGGTTTTGTTTTTCACCAAGGGTTTGAACTTTGGAATCGATTTTACCGGCGGAGCTGAAATTCAAGTTAAGATTCCGGCAAAGTGGGGGATCACGGAACTTCGATCGGAATTGAGTCGAGGAGGGATTGAGAACCCACGAGTGCAACAACTCGGTGAACCAGGCTTGAATGAGTATTTGATTCGAGTTTCAGCAAGTGAGGAAAAGCTCAAGCAGGTTTCTGGACAGGTTCAATCGGTACTTTCTTCTAATTTTGAAGAAGGATCGTATCGAATTTTAAGGGCGGATGTCGTGGGACCTGCT
>CAYLWK010000024.1:0-2825 GCA_964387255.1 uncultured Oligoflexia bacterium | reverse complement strand
AATAGCAATCAAAACAATTAAAATAAGATACTCGGTGAGTGCTTGCCCTTGATTCTTTTGTTTTTTATAGGCCATTTGGATGATCCTTTCTTCAAGCAAACAGTGGTTTGCCAAGTTTGAGGAGTTGGCTTTGCAAAGATCGTTCACGCCGATCGTTTTAAAGAGTGATCAACCAGGAGAAGTCTTAAATTGAGACGACAATAACGCTAGGCATTATAATTTTTGAGAACTCAGGGGCAGGGTGGTGAAAAACGGGTGACAGAAGTGAAACACTCCGATACCTTAGAAATGATGAGCCAAGAACCAAAGCAAAAAATTTTTATTTATGACCGTAGAGAAGTGGCTGTTCTCATCTTGCTTGGAGTGATGGTAGCGGTATTTTCATTCACTCTAGGGGTCCATTTAGGAAAAAAAGTAGATGAGGCAAGTGCTCCAAATCTAGCGAAAAAAGATACCCAAACACTTCCTGCGGAGACGATTGATGATACTGTGCCGTCGCGTTTGGAAATGAGTGAAGAAGCTAAAGAGGTGCAAGGCGCCATCGACGATTCACTCAATCAAGTCCTTCATGATGAGGTTGCAAGGACTGGAGTGCAGCTTGAAAAATACACTCCAACGAAGCTCCCAAGTCAGACTCAATCAAAGAACCAAGGAGCCACAACAGGACCCCGGTCAGAGGACCAAGTAAAAAAGGAAGCAAAACCAGCTGATGGAGTAAAAAAAGCCATTTTAATTCATCGGCCAGCTCCTCAAGGTAAATACACCCTTCAAGTGGGATCTTTTCCTTCTGCAACAGAAGCCTTAGATAAGCTGCAAAAGCTTGAGAAAAAGGGCGAGAAGACTGTTTTTGTGCGTGAGGCTAAGATCGAGGGGCGAGGGAAGTGGTACCGCGTGTATTTAGGAGGGTTCCCCTCAAAGCAAGAAGCAGACAAAATTGCTAAAAAATACCTATCTACTAAGGTCATTTCTAATTACATCGTGGCTAATATGCCAGACGATGAATAATGTTTTTTGACGTGATTTCATCTCTTCTTCTGGATCGCAACGAAGAGAGTTAGATTCTCAATGGATTTCTTTTGAGAAAAATAATAAGCACAGAGTGCCAAAAAGAATTAAAGACACTGTTCGGAAGGATTTGCAATGGGAAAACGTAAAATTGAAAAGGTTGATAAACCTTGGGGATATGAACTCATTTGGGCCAAAACAAAGGATTATGTAGGAAAAATTCTTCATATCAATCGAGGTCACAAGCTTTCACTTCAGTTTCATAAAGAAAAAGAAGAGACAATTTTTGTATCCTCCGGCGAAATGACCTTTGTTTTTGAAAATGATCAAGGCGTTTTGGAAGAGATAAACCTAAAAGCAGGAGAGGCTCATCATGTTCCCCCAGGGAAAAAGCACCGAATGATTGCAGTTGAAGACTGTGATGTCTTCGAAGTTTCAACACCGCAATTAGATGATGTCGTCCGATTGGAAGATGGATATGGCCGAGTGAAAAACGATGAAAACAGAGTCTGATCACGTTTATTTGGTAGTGATGGCAGGTGGCAGTGGAACACGGTTCTGGCCGAAGAGCCTTCAAAAAAAACCAAAACAGCTCCTGAGCTTTACTCCAGATCAAGAGAGTCTTATTCAAAAAACGTTTAAACGATTCGATCCACTTGTAAAAAAAGATCATCGTTTGGTTGTGACGACTGAGCTACTGCAAGATGCGATGAAATCTGCCTTAAATGACCCTTCCATTCAAATTTTGGCTGAGCCAGAAGGTAGAAATACAGCGCCTTGTGTTTTTTGGGCGGCTCAAGCGATTAAAAAAAGAGATCCACAGGCTGTGATGATTGTTGTTCCTGCAGACCATTGGATTGAAGATGAAGTTTCCTTTATAAAAAGTATGTCAAAGGCCGTTGACTATGCAAACGAGCACCCGGTTTTGATGACTTTAGGGATAAAACCTACTCGAGCTGAGACGGGTTATGGGTACCTAAAAATCAATGCTACTGGTTTAGATGAAGAAAAATCAGATTCAGAGTCCACTGACGAGAGCCCCAAAAAAGTGGAGCAGTTTATTGAAAAGCCGAATCAAAACAAGGCCGAAGAGTACTTCGTTTCAAAAAACTATCTTTGGAATGGAGGAATGTTTATTTGGAAAGTGGATGTGCTGTTAAAAGCCTTTGAGTCTCATTTACCAAATTATTTAAAAGTATGGGAAGAGTCTGATGGAGACGTTGATGAAGCCTACCCAAAGCTTGAGGCAATCTCGATTGATTATGGAATTATGGAGAGAGCAAAACAAGTCTATACCTTGGCTTTGGACTGTGGTTGGGATGATTTAGGTAATTGGATTTCAGTAGAGAGTTTATATAAAAAACTTGGCTATCAGAATGAAGCTGGTGTGGTTCTTGGTGGAGATGTGATTGCGATTGAATCTCATCAGAATATCGTGGATATCCCAAATCGAAAAGTAGCTCTCATAGGAATTGAAGACTGCATTATCGTGGATAATGGAAAATCTATTTTAATTGCAAAGAAATCGAAGAACCAAGATATCAAAACGATTGTGGCTCAATTAAAAAAAGATCATCCTGACTTGATTTAGAGGTCTTTTTAGTTATTTTTTATGACCCGTGCCTTTTTGCTCGTTAATGAGTTCAAAGGATTTCGCGATTCTAATGAATTTAAAATTTTGAACAAATTCTTCAGCTCGTACTTGTGTGACTACCTCATCGGTAGATCTGATATTCATTTCTGTTGCGAAGCCCTGTCGTGTGAGTTCAGGAAATTCATCCATTCGAAAAGGTTCCTTTCCTGTTTTTTCTTTTTCTTTT
>CAYLWK010000023.1:0-5812 GCA_964387255.1 uncultured Oligoflexia bacterium | reverse complement strand
TTGAGTAACCCAATCAATGTTTGTGTTTTTTCTTTTCCGCTAGGGCCTGTTCCTATAACCTCAGGAAGTTTATCTATCTCGTCAAAAAGAACCACCACAGGTCGCTTCGATCTTGCGTAAATCAGATTTAACTTTTGCAACTGGTGGACGAGCTTGGTTTGATAATCCGCCTGGGATTCGTTTGTAAACTCCTCGGCATCAAAAACAATCACATGATAACCAATTTGCCTTAAAATTCGAGTCAAGACACTTTTGCCAGTGCCTGGAAGTCCAATTAAATGAGCACTCATGGGCTCTTGCTCTCGTCCCGCCTCACTGCTCTCTATGAATTGCGTGAGTCGAGATGCCACAAAGCGAAGCATCCGTTCTTGACCCAGAATCTGGTCTGAAGCAATTTTCGGAAGTCGATAGGTATTCTCAACCAGTCTTTGTCTTTCATCAGAGCCAAAACGCGCATTTCTAATTTCTTCTTGTGTATAAACTATGACCCCAGGTAAATTCTGGGTATCTGACTCTTCGCCATCTTGTGCGAAACAGAAATTCACGATTAAAAATAAAAATAAAAAACTCAAGCCAATACAGAACCCAAGTTGTTCTATATTTACAAAAACGCGACTTTTTACCCGACTCATTTTTAAACCCTGTTTTCGTTCTTCTATCCCCTTGCCATGATTGCTAGAAACCTCACTCAGGCTAGATTTCTGAGAATCATTTTCTTACCCGGGGCTACTTATCACCTTTGTCATGAATCTTTAAGAAAGGCTAAGACAAGCCTTTCACCCACTCACTGGAAATGTGATTACGTTAGTTGAGTGAAGAAGTCAAAGCAGAAAGATCGCTCCTTAAAGTGAGCCACCGTTTGAAGGAAGTTCTCGCTTAAGACGTTTCATTGAAGAACCTTTAATTCAGGACTTTCGGAAAAAATAATACGAATAACCCTTTCAACTCAACCGATCCAATTTCCTTTTTTGATCTTATCCACAATGATTTTCTCAGGCATGGTCACATCACGAGGGTTGACGGTGAAAAAAGCTTGCTGCTCACATCGACGCTTATTTTTTAAGAGCCAATTTAAGACAGATGCGAGTCCTTTATTTTTCTTGTCTTTAAAAAAGGGGTCATTTGCTAGAACATCTCGAGCTTTCTTTAACGCTCGGATCTCACCGGCATCATTTTCTTTTACCGGATAATCGTGAAGATCGTATTTTTTTATATCCTCTGGAAGCACACCTAAAAAACGCACGTGAGGCGCACTGTAATCTGAGTTTCGTATCAATGAGGCAGCCGATCCGGCTTTGAGAGTTCTGTAGATATTTTGAAGCGTGTATGCATCCAGGTCCCCAAAGAAGTAAAGTGGAATCTTTAATTGATCTTGAATCCTTTTCACCCAGCCTCTCACAGCATTCGAAGGTACCCCTTGAGCACCAATTAATATTGATCGATGCCGCTTCGTGAACCCATTCGCCACGAGCGTGTTCGCAGTACCTTCTGATTCAACAATCAATCCAAAATCAATTTTCTTCTTTGCGCGAAGTTTCAAATTCTGTGGGCGATTCTTCGGTTGAAACGGTGACGTCCCTAACATGGATAAATCCACCGTCGCTTTCTCACCGTTTGGCATCGTCTCTTCTACGATTAAATGCTGGGAATAAGTCTGACCACCTCGGTCATTGGCATAGCAATTCACTTCCTCACGATAGACTTCAAGCATCTCACAAATAAAATCAATGATCGAATCAGACTCATCCTGATCAGTAAAATCTAACGGCTTCAATTGGGGGTTATGCTTCACCTCCCCTTTCGCCATGTAGTAAAGCTCACGCTTAGTGTTGACGGCACCCGTGTCAACATTTCTTAAAAGCACCTCGAGTAAAAAAATGGCTCGCGACATTTTTTTTACAGAACTCACATTCAGCTCCGTCTTCACTTTCTTATCCATCGGAGTCAGAAATCCCACCTTTGCATCGTAAGCACTATTATCCAGAGCACATTTCGTAGCACTTAATACGGGTCGTTGAGCTTGCTCCAAATCACTTAAAAGTCGCTCACAGATTTCTCGGCTAATTTTCGGAATCTCTCGACCCGTGCCGATCATGTACCGAGCCGGGGCTTTCTTTGAGGTTTTTTTCTTTGCTGTCCGTTTTTTTGCTATTTTCTTCTTTTTCTTTGCCATTAGATTTCTCCGCTTCTATCTGAGCGTCTGTTCCTAAATTCTACTTCTCAGTGACCACACCTACTCTGGTTCTTGGTCGATCCGCTTTTTACAGAGCTGCATCTACTGCTCGACTTCGTTTTGCTACTTTTGACGAACGAGCGTTACTTACTTTTTTTTTACTTTTTTTTGCGTTTTTTTTTACGCTCGATTTCGCTTTTGATGCTGTTTTTCGCTTCGTACCCCGCTTCGTCTTTCCTTTTGCCTTTTTACCAGACTCAGAAGGATCAGACGCCGCATTACCCTTTGGTGAAACTGACTCTTTTTTCTTCTGAGCTTCCAGCTTCGCTTGAGCGGCTGTGAGCTGCTCCTCGGTTTCCTTCGCGTCCCGTCCCAATATTTTGCGAAGCCCTTCTTCCGCTTTCTTTTTTCGACTCTGTGATGCCTTCGTGATCCGCACTAATCCTTCTACTAAAATCGGACCAAATTGTTCAATGTGACGAATCTTCTGCTCGAGCTCCTCAGCCTTACTTTCTCTTTTAATATGACGCGAAAGCTTTTGACCCGCCTGCATCAAAGCACGCCGAATTTCCTCTACCAGCTCCTCTGAGGCATCAATCGTTTCTTTCGAAGCATTTTTAAACTTAATAAAAGGCGACACCACACTCACTGCCAGCACATAGTTCCCTAAAGGCAAGGAGCCTTTTGGTTGAGCAATTCCGTAACTCTTCCAATTCACGCTGGTGATTGCATGATAAATTGCACAACCCGCCTTATCAAACTGAAGTGGCACTCGGTTGGCGAACCGAAGGAGCTGCACAGGAGCATCATCATCAATGACTTTTTCTTGAAACCGTGCAATCGCCACTTCGATTTGAACAGGTTTAAAATCACAAATCGTAGGTCGACGACTAATCACTGAGAAAAAATCAATCTCCCCCAGCCGTTTAATGCTTTTTGCCAAACCTTCCTCTCCAATTCGAAGTACGGAAGAAGTCGAAGGCGCCATCAGATCTGTTTTCTGAATTACGGTATAAAGTGTTTTAAAGTCCTCATGCTTTATTTGATCTACAAACTGATCCATGATTTTCGAAGGACATTTTGGATTCTTCTTAATTTCAGCAATCACTTTGTCTGAGACACGCGAAAACCCTTTTTTCAACCATTGAGACGTCTTCACTCGTCCAAACAAATGGGAATGGGCTATGAATTCTCCTAGCTTCATGGTGTGAGGATGCGGCTCCGTCGCCTGAGGAATCGTCGGAATGTCATCACTCACTCGTTTGATCACGACTTTCTTTTGCTCAGGAAACTGATACTCAAGAGTCAAATGGGGATTTACCAAAACATTTCCCATTAAATAAGTTAAAATCCCTCCCTCACCATTAAACTGAAGACGACCATCAAAGACAAACTCTACCGATGTGCCATGAGGACGATCCCAATCAAACGTCTCTTTTTTCTTCAGCAGGCCCCGATTTTGCTTAATATCCACTTCAACATCACAGCGAACAGCTTTTCGCATCTTCTTCGTTTTTGTAATCACCTTCGCACCTGAAGCATTGGTCATCTGTGCCCAGGTTGTTGCCGCAGAAATCCCAATCCCTTGCTGACCTCGTGAACATCGACCTCTTCCGAATTTTGAAGAAGCAAGGTACTCCCCAAATACTTTTGGAATATCATCCACATCAATTCCAGGTCCGTTGTCAGACACTCGGACTAAAATCTTATCAGAATTCCGAAGTGAACCCGCTCCCTTCTTATCGATCACAACAGAAATTTCTGGCAACATGTTGTTATCATCACAGGCATCAAGTGAGTTATCGACCGCTTCTTTCAAGGTCGTTAAAACGGCCTTTGTTTGAGATGAGAAACCAACTTGTTGTAAGTTTTTTGAAAAATATTCTGCTGTGCTACTTGCCGTGATGCCTTTATTTTGTTTTGCCATACCTCAGTATTGAACCAAATTACTGCATTTGAGTCAATCGCTTCCGGTTGAAAGTCGCATTCTTTAAAAGGAATCTCATTCAAAACACCTTGCAGAAGTCTTTGGATAAATTTTAAGTGCAATGAGTTATTTTCAAGAGAGTTTCGATCGCAGCGCTTTGGAGTTTTGCGTGAGAATGTTCAACGTCACAACGAAAATCCCGGCAACAATCGGCCCCAGAAAAACTCCCGTGATCCCGAATACCTGAATTCCCCCAAACGCCGAGATAAAGGTTAAAAGCGGATGCAAGTCCCCCGCCCCGCGAATCACCACAGGTCGAATCAAATTATCCATAAAGGCCACAAACACTGCCATGATCAGTAAGAAGACTCCAATTCCGGTATTCCCAATAATCAACTGATAAAGAGCGATGCCACCCGTCACAGGAGATGATCCCACCAGGGGCACAAACGACATCAGTAAAACAGAGGCAAAAATCAAGATGACGTTAGACAGTCCAAGACTCCAGCAAGCAATCGAAAATGTAGCGGACTGAAATACCCCTGATACGAATAATGCCAAAAGAACCGATCGACACATTAGACCACTGTATCGCAGAAGCTGCTTTGTTTGCTGAGCACTAAAAAAAGAATTTTGCTTTAAAAACCCAACTAGACGCTCTCCATCGACTAAAAAAAAGAATAAGCTCACTACCAACACCACCAAGTTCAAAGCCGCCGCTGGCAATGACGCCAAAATATAGGTGAAAAAATTAGCTAGGGCGTAAGCCAATTTTGCGGTCCAATCTCGGAGAGACTGAATGAGCTCTTCAATTTTTATCGGATAGACTTCTGAGATCATCGAAAGTCCATTTTTCACAGCTGGAGCATTTGCAAGCTCTTCAATAAAAGAACTCGATTGCCGTGAGTCTTTTTTTTCCCTCGGCTTCAGAGAAGGGCTCACTTTAAGTTTGATTTTTGGATCTGTTTTATCTTGAGTTTGAACGACTACCGTTTTTTGTGCTCGAAGTTCACTCACTTGCTGAATTCCTGTTTCAGCAACTCGTAAAATTAAATACGTCGTCGGGAGGAAAACAAGACAAAGTGCCGCAAACGTCACTAAACCAGCACTTGTCCAGTCTCTTAGCTTAATCGTTGCCTTAATTTTTGTGTGAACTGGATAAAAAAGAAGTGCAAAAATGGCGCCCATGACCACCGGAATAAGCATCGGCGAGATGACATAAAAAAAGAGACCAAAAATTCCGAGAAGGAAAATGGTTTTAGGCATTTGGATGCACTTGATTCGTTGAAGGTGGCTTTCCTCGTTCCGGAAGGGTTCCGAAAATATAATCCCAAAACGGTGAACTCACTCCCCAATAAGAATCATGATGGACAAAATGATGATCCATGTGATTTTTCTTAACCCGAAAGCCCAGGCGAGTCCTCGGCTTAAAGTGGTGAGTCGCATAATGGGTGAAATCATACCAAAGGTAACCAAGAAGAAAAAAAGCGAAAAAAGCATCTACCCATTGACTCCCCAGGAAAATCAAAAAAAAGAGATACAACGCGATCGCCATAGGGACTGAAGCAATCAAAGGCATCACAAGCCGTGTCTTATCATCAGGGACATCATGATGATTCCCATGAAGCAAAAAAACAAAGCGCTTGATTGCGGGATGCTCGGATTGAAAATGAAAGACAAATCGATGCAGCAGATACTCCATGAGTGTCCAG
>CAYLWK010000022.1:0-8710 GCA_964387255.1 uncultured Oligoflexia bacterium | reverse complement strand
CTGAACTTCATGATTCAGTACTCCTTTTGTAAGATCGATTTTCTCTGGAAGATGACCTTTTGATCTAACCGCTAATTCCTGGTCTTCTGGATAAATAAGCACTGACATTGGATTGTGATTGCAGCGAATTATTCTAGGTACTTTACCTTTCACTAGAATATCGTCACAAGATGGAATCGTGAAGATCAGTATCGATTCAGTTTCACTTGAAATGATTCGCCCCTTTTTTGCTGGTATATCTTTCCGATAATTAAAGATTTCCAATTGGTTATGATTTGCAGTTATATTTTCATCATTAGGAGGCATTTCATTGGTCAGCGTAGCCTTAGACAGATCAAAACGGCACTGTTTATAAATTGTAAAGCTATTCTCATCTTCAACTACTTCCTCTTTTACAGGCTGGCAGTCCAAATTGGCATATTCCACCTGTTTGGAAGTCTGTTCATATAAAGCCACATCGGTTTCTGTTTCAACTATCCTAGACTCAAATTTCGCAGCGACGTTAAGTTTATTCACAGCAGAGGCTTTACATGACTCTAAAGCTAGTCTTCTGGCTAAATCAAGCGAAGGTGAGGTATTCGTACATGTCGTGAAAAAGTACTTTCCTTCTTGCCTCTCTCCGCTCGAAAACCAAATAGGACTTTTAGCAAATGTTATGTTTCCTGCAAGGAGAAGCATGAAGAGCATAAGTAATCTCACAACTATTCCTCACTTGCTGTTTCCCTATTATTGGGTTCCCGTTGAGCAGGGGTGTCAACGAACTTTTCCCAGTGTGCGTCCACACTCTTTCTGAAGCTGTCAGATAGTCCCTTTTTGTTTTCAAGATCTTTCATGGCTTTAGCAATCGATTGTCTAAATTTTCCTTCAGGCATTTTTATAGTTACATACGCGACATACTTGCTGAGCCTTGATCCTTCATCTGTGGTATAAGCAACTTTTTGCCAGTAGCGTTTATGCACTCTAAAGTGGCTACTTGTGATCTTTGAAGATTCAGCACCAATTGATCTGGAGTATTGCGCATCAAAATCAGTTCCTTCGGCGGAATGTTGAAAGTAAAATTCAAGTTTTGCTTGTACGGCACTAGCAATATTTCTTTTCGCATCATTATCTGCGATTTTGTACGCAGCGCTTAGCCTACCGTTAGATGCAGGAATTTCAGCAATCCCAAGTGAAATAACAAAGCCATCGTCAAACTTGAAAGGCTCTTTTTCCATATCTTCAACCCAGTCAGGTTTCGATTCATCATTCATAGAAGCTATTACTTCGTCTAGTTGAGACTCTGGAGTTTCATGAGTCGGTGTTGAACTACAAGCTGATAACGTCAACAATCCCAATGTCATAAGTGATTTCATGTTCATTTTTTTCTTCCTCTCTTCTTGCACCACTTGATGCAGTCGCCATCATTAGGGTAACAATTTTGATCAATACATTCTCCGACCGCATTTTTTACTTCTTTAGAAGTAAGAACCTTAATGTATTTTGACTTGTTTTCTTCGTACCAGTTGTTCACTTTGGAATTATCAGCATGAAGAAGAAATATTTTCGGATTTGATAACGGCTTAGCCAATGGCTCTAGCATTGAGACTTCAACGGTAGATTTTCCATGTAATCCGAAGTGGCCTATGCTTTTTAAAAGCTCTTCAAAACCACCATTTGAACAGCTTTTAGATACCATTACTGTTTCTGATGTTCTGTTGCCAACGTATTGGTTCGTATTCGGGTTATAACCTAACCTAGCGCATCCACTCTTTTCATTAACGGTATTTGCTGCATAGGTCGTGTCTGCGATACAATCAATTACCTTCGGATAGTGGGCTGGAACAATTGTTCCTTTGTAAACGTCCGAAAGCTCTATCGTTGCTAAATAACACTTTTTGTTTTTTGCCAATAACTGTCTTATTTTTTTTAGATATTCAACAAATGAGGAATTGTAGTCCTCCAATTCTGGGCTATCTGAAATGGACTTCGCTTGAGCCTGTTTAGAATTAATGTCAGTTAAACAGCCTGAAGTTGAGCAAACAAGGATTATCGATAAAAGTGGATAGATATTCTCAAGTCTCATTTCTATCCTCTATTCTTTTTCTTTGGAACAAGCGCCTGGATTGATATCTTTGCTATTCCATCGTAGAGAATTTCGCCCTCCTGAAAAACTTCCTCGATAGAAGGAATGCGACCCTGATCTTGTTGGCCAGTAAGCAAGAAGCTAAGGGATACGCCCAGTCCTTTTTCTGCTAGTGTTTTTAGGCGATCGAACTCGTGTGGAGATGAACCAGACTTCCAAGATTGAATCACAGAAGGTGCGACTCCACTGAGCTTGCTTGCCTCTCTAATACTCAGGTTGCGGCTTTTCATCAGCTCGGTTAAACGGAATCCAAATTCTTTACCGATATCCTTCTTTTTTGGCATAATTTTACATCGGTAAAATGATAAGTTTTGTTTTGCTGTTTCCACTTTATTGATCGGGTGATCAATAAAGCGTACACCCCACGCGCAATTGAAGATGCTGGTTATTTGGGTGTTTAACACACGATCCTCCAGATTTTTCTTATGAGAGGCTCTAGGTCAGTGTACGCATTTGATTTATTGAGTGGATACACATTGTCTAGCGGGTCAAGTGAGGAGAAGAAGATAACTGGAATTGGATTCATCCGAAGTGCAAGATACTCTAACACCTCAAATCCAGTACCTCTGCCCATTTTGAAGTCACAAATGATGAGACTAAAGGATATGTCTTCTTGAAGAATATTTATCGCGTCAGTGACACAAGACGCCTCCACTATTTCTACTTCAAAATTGTTTTCTAAAATGTCCTTTGAGATGAATCGACAATCTGATTCATCATCTACAATTAAAACTCGTTGCTTTTCCATTATTTGTCACCTCTACTACTTTTCTTACTTCTTGGGATGAGCCTTCGGACTTTGATTTCTGCGTATCCGTCAAAGTAGTCTTCAGCAACGAACAACTCAGAAATGGAAGTGCCTTTGCCCTCCAGCTCGGCGTCACTTTGTCCAGTAAGCAAAAAACTAAGAGTAGAATTCATATGGGCGGCCAGCCGCTTTATTGCCAGAAAATCTGCTGGTATAGAGCCTGAGCGCCAAGATTGAACAGTTGAGGCGTTCACCTTAGCTATTTCTGCCGCCTTGCGAACTGTAAGCTTGTGCTCATCCATTAGCGTGATTAATCGCTTGGCAAAGTTTCCATTTTGGCTCTTCTTAGGCATGTGCTTCTCCTATGGACACTGTTCGGTGTGTTGAGCAAAATATTTTGCTCTTTCCATTTAATCCAAACAGTGTCCAGTAAACGCGTACAACTCATGCTGCCTCCACGTAAGATGTGTAATTTTCACGATCAAGGAGACATCTGATTTGAATTAAAAACCGAACCTCATCCTGATAAGTTCTAGGAGTAGCAACCCTGAAGAACGTTTTAATTGTCGATTCATTTTTTACTCTCAGAAGACGTGAAAATAACTGGAATGAGTTAGACAGATGTCTTGAGGTACGAAAATCCCAAATACTGGTTAAGCCAGAATAACTGTAACCTGCTATCATTCTACCCACAGTGACAATGCAATCGTGTCTGCCAGTCTTGAACTGCTTCAGATTTTCAGAATTACTGTCATGTTGGCTTGTTGAAATTAGACAGTTCAGTCTAAAGTGGGATTCAAGAATGGATTTTATGGATTCAGCCTGAGCTATGTCCTTTGCAATAACGGCAATCTGGCTGAGGTCATCACGGTTTTGTTTCGCTTTTTTCCACAAGCTTCTCAGGCATAACTCAATGTCATTTCTATCCGAGACATAAATAAGGTCCATATCCACTCTTGAAAAAACTCTATCTGGGCGATTAGGCACATCCTGGTATGAAAGATAATGGATGTGATATTGATCTTTCCTTTTATTGAAGAAAGCCGGGGAGCCGCTCAAAAGCAATATGCAGTCAGGGCTACAAGCTCGAAGGATCTGAGCCATCATGCTGTTTGGATTAGCTTCAACTTGACTCCAAAGCCACTGCGCCTCATCCAGCACCAATAGATTTATCTTCTCTGGACTTCTCAAAACCTGCATTGGGAGTCCGATTTTGAGCTGAGTGGGCTTTTGCTCTTTGATCATTGAATACGTGAACCCAATTTGAATTGAGCAGTTGCTAGAAAGAACTTCATGAAATTGTCTAGCCAACTCTGTCCTGTTACTTCCAAGAAATACCACTCTAGAATTCTGGTTTTTTTGAAAATGTTTGTTTAGAATATGGACGAGACAATAACTCTTACCTGTTGACGTGCTCATGCAAAGTGCTGTTGGCTTTTCTTGGTAGAGCGTTTCTATAACCCGATCCGCCATTTGTTCTTGATATAACCACTGCGACGAATACTCTTGTGATTGACGCTGTATTTTGGGCGAATTTCCGCTTAATATTTTCGGCATGTTAGCGTCCTCCCTTTTTGGGGGTGATAGTCGCACCTTTTAACGAGCGTCTAACCGATGCCTCTGAAATATTCAGTTTTCTAGCGATGGCTCTGTTTGATAAACCCTGAATCTTCAGATTTTCAATTTGTTTATCTGGACGGCTACTGATGCGTCCCCATTTTCCTGTCTTTTGAATCTTTGCACGAACTCCAGCCGTCACTCTCTCTCGGATAAGGGATGCCTCGAATTCAGCGAATGCTGCTATTAAGTGAGTCATCAAGCGTCCTGATGAAGTTGAAAGATCAATATTGTCCTTGAGAGAAATGAACTTGATTCCAAGGTCTTCAAATTCCTGAAGCGTATTGACCAAGTGTTTTAATGACCTAAATAGACGATCCAACTTCCAGCACACCAAAACGTCAAACTTACGCTGTCGTGCTGCTTTCATCATTTGTTGAAAAGCCGGACGATTGGGATTTGTTCCTGTTTTCTTATCCTCGTACACTTCAAACAGTTTCCAATTTCTAGCTTGGAGAAACGCAGTAATATCCTTTCGCTGCATTTCAGTCGATTGATCTAACGTGGACACACGAAGATACTGGGCAGCTCTTAAGGTTTTCATTTTGATCCTCCGCGGAGAGACTTAGATATTCGGAAACAGCTCGTGGCAGAAATTTTGAACTGACGGGCAGTTTCCCTAATCTTGAATCCATTAGAGCGGAGTTCTTTAGCTACAGCCTCTCTAGTTTCTCTAGAGATTCCATTTTTTTCCCTAATCGAGCCATACATCTTTGAACGTATGTGCAAGGACTCACGAATACGTGCTGACTTTACGTCTGGCTTTAGATTGCTTAATAATGAGCAGACCTTTATCGCCGTTGCTCTGTGGGGTGAGTTTAGTCTTAAATCTAGTACGCCTGGTATCCAGAGAGACCTATTCGATCCTTCCAATAGATCAAAGATAATTTTAGCTGTTTTATTTCCATCACCTTTCGCCAATCGATGTAGAGCATCAGTTAAAATCAGGGTTTCACTGTCTATGGTTCCAATAGCTGGAAGTTTTTTAATGACTTGGTACTTGACCTTGTCAGAGTACTCAAGATGAAGTTCCTTCAATAGAGCACCAACCACGGCCTCCCTGTCTTCATGTGCGTATAAAGGTAAAAGCAAATAAACGTACTTCACGCTCATGACACAAAGTATAATTAATCCGATATGTCTTGTCAAGTATGACTATCAATTTTTGATTATCAAAATTTGACTATCTACTATACATCCGGGTAAACTGGTCACTATGAGCCTTGCCAAGCGGAAGTATCCTAAGAAAAAAGAGAATCTAAGTGAGTACCCTAACTATAGGCAATATGCCTTTAGAGCTTCAGAAGATGAAGTAGAGTTCATTAAAAATGAGGTAGAGAAACTGTATAACCGCTTTAATAAGGCCAGAAAGAGCAATTCATCAATAAGGGCTGTCAAGGCATCTAACATCGCTCTAAAGGCTCTTAAAATCGGTCTCAAGGCGTTACAGAAGCAATCAAAATGGAAGTGGGAAGAGAGTTAACTTTTTGATAATCAAAAATTGATAATCAAAAATTGACATAAAGAGTCAAGCTTGATATACTGACTTTAAGGAGTACGTATGTCAGAAAGTAACTTAAAATTATTTCTAAAAAACAAACCTGAACTTACTAAAACCTTTTATTCAACTCGCACTCAATCCCTCGATCCATCATTTACCACATACGCTGATTTAATCCGATCTGGCTTAAAAGAAATTTATCGCATCGAAAATCCAGAAGAGACCGTAGTAGAGGAAACCGAAAGTAAATACGTACTTAGAATAGTAGGCGGTGAAGGTACGAGCCTACTGATAACCCTTGAGCAAACTGAAAACCAGCTAGAGGCTGACTTCGACTTTATTTTAGCTAAAATTCCACCTAAGCTTGAACACTCTATCAATTCTTGGCTTTCTGATGTTAATCCAACAATCTTTGGAATTCCAAAAGTCGGACTTCGTAATGCGGAACAGGGTAAAGTGCTAATTTTGAAAGCATGGATAAATGCGAACAGTCTAACCTCAGATGGATTCAAAGAGTTACTCAACGATGTGTCCGGTATAGCAGCTTCTCTTGTACATGATTTAGATGAAAAATTTGGTATCAAGCCATTGAGTTTTAGAAAATGAACCAACTTGATTTTTATCGCAAGATTAAACCTTTTATTGAGGTTACTCGAAATATTCTAAGGGATCTTAGTATAGATCCAAAGCAAATGGAGCGCCCCACTCCTTCGAGTATTTCTTGGGAGATGGAAGATAGTAACGGAATACAAATCAAAATTGAATTGCATCAACGTGATGATGGAGAAGTCTTCTTTGCATTTACTTTTTTCTACCCAAAATGGGAACTTTCGCCGAGATTCTACGAATGGCTACTTGACCGTACCAGTAGTATGAACTTCGCAAGGCTTCAGCTTTTAAAAAATGAAACCAAAAAGATGATTGTAATGGAAGTAGCTGGTGTTCTTTGGCTTACTGTTCAAGGTTATGGGGAGCTATTGCAGTACTTACTGAGTGAACTATCAGTTGAGATTAATGAGGAACTAAAGAAGATTGCCTAACGGGATGAAGCCATTTATTCTTACTAAATGCCTATGAGATTACCCGCATTGTTTTTTTTACTGATTTTGTCTGCTTGCAGCACTTCAAGTGTAACTCAGAATCCAGACTCTAGGTGTCAGTACGATAAGACCACTTTTAGATGTGTGAAGGTCGTCCGAATTTATGATGGCGATACGATATTTGTAGATATTAATGGACTGCCAGCCCTGTTTGGAAGATGCCCGCGGATTCGGTGGAATTGGTTTGAAGGGCTAGCATTGATTACGCCACTTCCTCTTGGTTTTCAAGTCTGAGCTTTTTCAATGTCTCCATCAGCGAGGGGATGTGGCTGTATCCTCTCACCGTACGGAATTGTTTTTGAACGTGTGACAGTGCCGAGGCCGCCCACCTCGAAACCTGATCCGGAGACGACTTCCAGTTTTTCACTCGATCCGTAATCGTTCCAGCTTTTGAGAAAGCCGATTCGATCGGGTTGGTCGAAAGCAATGTCTTGCGAAGCAAGTCGGGGACTCCAAGTTTGATCTATATAACTTTCTTTTAGTGAGTTGATATGATCTACTAATCTTTTCAAAGCTGGAAATACTAATGCATGCTATAACCCACGCAGTGCGAACGAAAATGTCGAAATTAAATTCAAATCACATCGGAACATTTTTCCTCCTCATTCTTTCATCAAAAGCATCTGGAATGGATTTTTCCTTCAATCCATCCCCTCCAAGCAAGCAACAGATCTCCCTACGTACCTCTGGGATGTTCTATCCCAAGCCAGATTCTGGATTTTTTCATTCTTCCTTTTCGGCTCGTGTGCCAGTACTTAAACAAGATCAGGATGGTGTTTGCGTATCGCTTCGCTATCATGAGCTTGGCACGTACTCAGACTCCATACCCTATTCGACGCTACGAAGTATTCAGCTAGGAGTAGACTATACCCATCAGGTTTCTGATAAGAAACTTTGGTCTCTTTCTGCATCTTTTGGATCTGCGAGTGACAAGCCATTCAAAGATTCAGATGTCAATACGATTGGGGCGAACTGGATATACTCGTTTCCGCAGGGCGACAACGATCAATGGGTTGTTCTTGTAAATTACTCCAACAATAGACCGATTCTGAATCATATTCCTTTGCCAGGTGTTGCCTATACTCACGCGCCCTCAAAACAGTTTCGAGGAACATTCGGGATTCCCTTTGCTTCAATTTACTGGGAATTCGTCGATCGATGGAGTCTCACCTTATTTACAGTTGCACCGTGGGTTGCAAGAGCACAAGTTGCTTACTCGATTGTGGGACCCATTCAAGCATTTTCTGGATTTGATTTTTCTCAGATGACCTTTCTTCGCTATGGTCGCACAAATACGGACGACCGTCTTTACTATGATGAGAAAAAGGCATTTATAGGAATACGTTCACCTCTAAGCCGCATCTTTTTTGCGGAGATTGAATCAGGATATGCTTTTGCTCGTCGAATTTTTGAGACAGAGTCTTATGAGCTTCACCCCGAGAACCCTATCGAAGTTGAATCGAGCCTATATATCAAATTGTCTCTTTCAGCTCGATTTTAGATGCCTTGGTAGCGATGTTCAATACTAAAGCTTCACATGTAACAAAAGCTTGGTTTAATGACTTCTTACTTCTATTGGCGTAGATCCAAATTTTCTAGAAACCCATTTTCTCATTCTCTCA
>CAYLWK010000021.1:0-3115 GCA_964387255.1 uncultured Oligoflexia bacterium | reverse complement strand
AAGATTATTATAAGAGACACTTTGACCCGTGAGCGATTCACTTTGGCTTTTTGGCCATGCAATTGGACTTGCAGAATGAACATTTAAGTGCGCTTTTTGATGAGGATTTTCTCCATAGCGCAAGGCTATTTTTTCATTTACGAGGGTGTCATAAATAGCTTGATCGTACTTCAGTACAGCACCCCATGCTGAATTTGAACACTTGTAGGAGTACTCTACTGTAACTTCTCCATGGTGAGTTTCAAGCTCCTCAATGGCACGTTGATACTGACCCGGGTCTGTCAGAACCAATACATCTGGAGCATTCTTCGCAGCAGCTCTCACCAGAGTAGGTCCTCCAATATCAATTTGCTCGATCAAAGGTCCCCGTTGATTAGAATCACGGGCATCATAGTGTTTTGCCGTCTCTTCAAAAGGGTAAAAGTTTACCACAACACAATCAATGGATGGAATCTTAAGCGAGTTCCGATCATGCTCATCCGCTTCATCCCCTCGTCGATATAAGATCCCTGAACAGACTTCAAATGAAAGCGTTTTCATCCTCCCCTGAAACGCTTCGGGCTGACCTGTGACTGACTCGATAGGGATTACATTGATCCCCGAGTCTTTTAAAACCTTAGCACTTCCCCCTGTGGCCACGATTTCAATCTTTTGTTTCTGAAATGCTTTACCAAGCTCAACCAACTGACTCTTATCTGAGACGGAAATCAAAGCTCTTCGAATAGGTACTGTGCTTCTCATGATCTTTCCTTTCGATCGAAACTTTCAGACTCAAACCCCTTTGATCTCACATGATTTTCAAGTTCATTTGGATTCCTGTTTGGATCAGCTGGAAATAGTTTCTTTAAGGTCTCACTCATCGAATGAATCACCGTCTGAATTCCCTGACTTGTTTCTCCTCTACGGATAGCTTCGACCAAAGATTGGACTTGATGGTCCCAGTAGTCCTGTCCTGTTTTTCTAAATATGCCGATATCGGCTAAGATTTCAACTTGTCGCTCTAGATGGGAGATAAAGATCAACACGCCAGTTCTAAGTTCTGTTTGTGAAAGGCCACCAGCCATGAACTGAAAATAAGCTTCTCGTTTCACTTGAGCTTTTCTCCAAGATTTTGGCACTGTGAATCGCTTCACTGCGGGAATAAACGCAAACGATGTTCCTAATAAAAGCCCAAAAACTTGTCCCGTCATAAAGAGGAGCATCGCCATAGTTGAATCCTGTAGAAAAGAATCTGGATTCCAAACTAGCATCCCCAACGAAGCCATTAAAAACCCAATGGTTGACCAAAACCAGTGTACCCACCAGTAGTCGTGACTAGCATCCAAACAAACTAAAACGATCTCTCCACGATGATTTTTTTCTGCCTTTTCAATGGCCACTTCAATTTCTTCAAACTCTTTATCGGTAATCAGATGACTCTGTTTCATTTTGACTCTTTTCTCTTCTTAATAAATATAATTTGCTCCAGAAAGCTCCTCCCAGACCCAATGATCACGGCCATGATTACCAGGAGCCCGAGGCACCGCCTCCCCCAAAACCACCACCACCTCCGGAGAATCCGCCAAAGCCGCCTCCACCTCTTCCAAGTCCAGATCCAATTCCGCCTCCAAGTCCACCCCAGAAAATATGACGCCCCGTTCGCATCCTTCGAGAGGCTCCTCTGCCTCGTACTCGGCGCTCTTGAAAGATTAATCCAAAAAACCAGGGTAAAACCACAATCCCAAAGATTAAAAATGCCCAAACCTTCAACATTGGTCCGAGCTTCGCTTTTCGTTGTCGAGATAAGCTGCTCTTCAACTCTTGAGAACCTTGAGCGGAAACCGCCGAGTCACCACCAAAAGCAATACCTTCTTTTCCACCGATGACTTTCGAAATAGCATTCAATGCCCCTAGAATCCCCTGATAGTAAGCTCCTCGCTGAAATGACGGGGTTAGAATCTCATCGATGATTCGCTTTGAGGTAAAGTCCGTCAGACTCCCTTCCAGACCGTAGCCTACTTCAAGCCTCATTTTTCGCTCTTTCGGTGCAATGACTAAAATCAATCCCCGATCTTCTCCCTTTTTTCCCAGCTTCCATTTTTCAGCAGCGCTGATTGCAACTGTTTCAATCAATGCGCCATGCAATGATTTAGCAACGTAGACAGCCATCTGAGTATCGTGAGAGCGGTTGAATTGTTCCACAGCAGATTTTAACTGCCTTTGCTCAGAATCACTCAGAAGATCCGCTTCATCCATCACTGAAGAGGTGAGAGCTGGAAGACGCGAAGCCACCTCTACCAAGAGAGTTTCAGATTTCACTTCACTGAATGGTGAGGCAATCACCAGAAGTGCTAACAGAAAAGTGCGTGCTACCTGAGCTGGTCTCAACATCTAAAACTCAACTTTCGGAACTTCTTTCGCTTCCTCTGTCACCGTGAAATTTTCTTTCACTTTCGCATCTAGCAAGTATTTTGCCGTGAGATTTGTCGGAAAAAAGCGTACCTTTTTATTATATTCCTTGACCTTCTCGATATATCGTCTTCGAGCTACAGCAATTCTATTTTCTGTGCCTTCAAGTTGAGCCTGAAGGCCTTTAAAGTTTTGGTTAGCTTTTAAATTGGGATAACGCTCAACTACCACCATCAGCCGAGACAACGCTCCTGATAATCCTGCTTGAGCTTGTTGAAACTTTTGAAATGCCTGAGGGTCACTCAGCTGAGATGCATCGATTTGTGTTTGTCGAGCCTTCGCTCGTGCTTCAATCACAGATTGAAGCGTCTCTTCTTCATGCTTGGCATACCCTTTTACAGTTTTCACTAAATTAGGGATCAAGTCGCTTCTTCGTTGATACTGGTTTAAAACCTCTGACCACGCTGCTTTCACGTCCTCATCTAACCCTTGAATTGCGTTATAGCCACATGCCGAAATAAACTGAAACCCTGCGAGTACGAGCAACACACTGCCAATTTTCTTAAACTTAAAGCTGTTCTTCATCATCCTTATTCCTTTTCTATACTTTTTTTAGAATTCGTTTTTATTTACAGTATCCTTCTAAACTACTGGCATGAAGTATCAGCTGAAAAACTGCATTTACCTTCCCGCTACTTCTTGAAATGCATTTTGAAAGATCATCAAA
>CAYLWK010000020.1:0-2502 GCA_964387255.1 uncultured Oligoflexia bacterium | reverse complement strand
AGTTTAGATTGTCAAATGATCAATCCTTTTAACTCAGTTGAGTATGATCCATCTGTTTTTACCTCTGACTATGTGCAAGCTATTGCGCCTATAGCCGCAGTCCCAATGGGTTTGGCACTAAGGATGGCTAAGTAATGATTAAAATTAATTTAGCAACAAAAAAACAAGCTAGCTATACGACGAGCACTAATGCTGGTGGAGTGGGAACTCAGACAATCTTGGGAAGAATTCCTGTAAGTAAGGAGGATTTACAAGAAATCCCAATTCGAAAAATTTTATTATCGTTAGTGGCATGTTTACTTGGTGGCATGGTGCTAGATGATCTAAAAATGGACAAAATAAAAAGCTTTGAAAAAGAAATTGCTCAGAAAACTGAGAAGTTAGAAAGAATTAAGAAGATCACAGCTAAGACTCAGAACATCGTGCAGTTGCAGAAGCAATTAGAAGCAGATGAGTTCGTAATTCAAACTAAAATTGATACAATTAACAAACTTATTGTTGGAAGACGAAAGACTGCTGAAATGCTTATTTCGTTGTCAAAGCTAATTCCAAACGAAGTTTGGTTGAGCGCATTTCGATTTCAAGCAAGTAAAGTCACCATTGATGGACGCTCCAAAGACTTTAACTTTGTTTCTGATTTTATGAAAAAACTTGGAGAGAGTCCTTACTTTTCAAAACTAAGTTTAGATTCTACAAATCAAGTCATTTTAAAAGGTAATTCTTTAGCTGAATTTAAATTACGAGCTGAAGATGGGAGTGAAAAATAAGTGGACACAGACAAGCTTAAAGATCTCCTGAATCGAATTCCTTATGTGGTAATCGTAGTTTTTTACTTAGCTTACCTTGCCTATGACTACTACACATTTTCAGAGGCAGGTCCGCAGTCTCCTCTCTTTAGTAAAAAACAAGAGTTGGATGGGATCAATCAGAGTATTCAGAAACTAGAAGTTAGAGCCAAAAAAGCTGAGCAGTTTAAACGTCAACTGGAAGAGAAAAAGGAAAAGCTACGTGCCATGGCTGTTGAATTGGCAGGTTTGAAAGGAACTTTGAGCGAGGACTTAGAGATTCCAGCTTTTATAAAAACGGTAGTCACCGAGGCAAAACGTGTCGGATTAAAGGTCAAAAGCTTGGCTCCGCTAAATGAAATTGAAAAACCACTTTATGTAGAAAGAAAATTTAAACTTTCCTTTGGTGGGGCGTATGTTCAGGTCATTGTATTTTTAGAGCACCTTTCCAAAATTAAGAAGATTGTTCAAGTTGATTCAATTCAATTGGTACCGGTTGGCTCTCAAAGTGCACAGTATGTTCAGCTCGATGGGAGTATGACTTTAAATGTCTATCGTTACGCGGGATCCAAAGCGGATGAAATTATTAAGGATAAAAAACTACAGGGAGGCGCCGGATGATAAAAGGCGTTTTCAGTTTTATTTTCTGCCTGTTTTTCTGGTTGAGCTTTGCTCAGTCTCAGGAAAAGGGAATCGTCGAGGTAGAAGTTGATTCGAATACAGAATCTCTCATGGCCGCTGATCAGGAAAGTGATACAGAGAATGTAAACTCAATTGAAGAGATCATGAATTTTCGGGATCCGTTTAAAGGTCCGGATTTGCAAGGAATGAATCTCGCCAGTGCAGGTTCGAATGCACTTCTAAGTTTTCCAACGTCTGACTTTAAATTATTGGGAGTTGTTACGGGGCCTAAGCGTCTAAAGGCGATGCTTCTCGCACCTGATGGGAAGACGTATTTTGTAAAAACGAAGGATCGAATTGGAATTCGCAGTGGTGTTATTCAAAAAATATTGAAAGACCGACTCATTGTGAAAGAAAAAGTGATTAACTTGCTTGGTAAAGAGGAACAGATTTATACAGCAATACTGATGGACTCAGATGAGATGAGCTCAATGAGTACCAATTGATAAAATTTTGATCACGGAGGATCAAATATGAGGCATTTAAGATGGATGCTAGCCGCAATCCTATTAGCGTTTATTTCTACACCTAAAACATCAATTGCAGCTGTGATTGATTCGATTGGATTTAAAGTAGATCGAGGCCAAAGCATTGTGAATATTCAAATGCAAGGTGATTCAACCTATCGATCAAATTACAATGCCACTGACCGACAATTAGTTTTAAATATTGATCGAGCTAAGTTAGCAACATCAGCTAAGCGTGCTCTCGATGCATCGTCATTTGATTCACCTGTGAAATTAGTGAGTCCATTTCAAGTAACCCCTGATCAGGTTAAAGTTGTTGTTCAATTAAATAAAGATTTACCTGGGAAAGTGAACAAAATTGGGGATCGAATTGAGTTAAGCTTTGGAGCAGCGCCAGAAGAAGATGACGGATTCTTCGAAGAAGGTGAAGACTTTGGCGATATTAGTGGAATGGAATTCTCAGAAGAACCTCTCAATGAAGCTGAGTTTCAAACGGATCAAGGTGAAATGGCGTTTGCTGACAATAATCAAAATGCATCTCAACCCACGGCAGAAAAGCCAAAAACAAA
>CAYLWK010000019.1:0-5605 GCA_964387255.1 uncultured Oligoflexia bacterium | reverse complement strand
TTCACCAGATGAACAAGTGGCTCGAGATTTGATCTTAAATCGACTTGAAAAAGAAAAAGAATATCCAGATGTACTCGTCGTGGTGGTTGATGCCACTCAGTTGAAACGCCATTTAGGGTTAGTTCTTGAGTTAAAAAGAATCGGAAAACCCATTGTGGTTGCTTTAAATATGATGGATTTAGCCCAAAGCCAACGAGTGAAAATCAATTCAACGCGTTTGGAAGAAGAGCTTGGAATCCCGGTGGTAGAGACGGTAGCGACGTCAGGGAAAGGCTTAAAGCTTTTGGAAAAGAAAGTTCATCAGCTGACAGAGTCTTTGTCTGTTTCAAAGCGAGATGAGATTCCATGGCAGAAAGAATCGATTCAAGAAATTGAAGAGCGATTTCACCGCGTCGATGAACTCATTCGAGACACCTTTTTAGAAGAAGGAAGTGGAGAAACTTTCACTGAGCGTCTAGATAAAGTTTTACTTCACCCATTCTGGGGGTGGATGGTTTTAGCGTTTGTGATGGTGACCATGTTTCAAGCAGTTTTTGCTTGGGCAGGACCCTTACAAGATTGGGTAGATTCAGCTTTCATTGGAATTGGGAGCTTGGCTCAGTCTGTTTTACCTGAAGGTCCTCTTCGGAGCTTGGTTGTGGATGGAATGATCGCGGGTGTGGGCGGTGTCGTTATTTTTCTTCCTCAGATTCTTTTACTCTTTCTCTTTATATTGATTTTAGAGGATCTTGGCTACATGTCACGAGCGGCATTTCTGTTGGACCGAGTGATGGGACGAGTGGGGCTTCATGGAAGGTCCTTTGTGCCTCTTCTTTCTTCTTTTGCCTGCTCGATTCCTGGCATCATGGCAACACGAACGATTGAGAATCGAAAGGACCGATTAGTCACGATGATGGTCGCTCCACTCATGACTTGCTCGGCACAAATTCCCGTTTACACGCTTCTAGTAGGAGCTTTTATTCCAGACTTGGCAGTTTTTGGGCCGCTTCGACTTCAAGGTCTTGTGCTTTTGAGTTTGTACGTGCTGGGTGTTGTCTTTGCTCTCATTTTTGCAGCACTTGCGAAAAAGACGGTTTTAAGGGGAGATCAAGCAGCACTTGTCTTAGAAATGCCGAGTTATAAATGGCCTAGTTGGCGCAATGTTGTGCATGGATTAGTCCAACGTGCCGGGATTTTTCTTCGTAGAGCAGGCACGATTATTTTAGGTCTCTCGATGGTGCTCTGGTTCTTAGCGTCTTATCCAAAATCGATAGAAGTTGTGAATGGACAAACTGTAAGCCAATCGCCTGCGATGACTGAGAGCTATGCAGGGCAAATGGGCCGAGCGATTGAACCTTTGTTAAAGCCGATTGGGTTTGATTGGAAGATTGGGATGGCACTGATTCCAGGGTTTGCTGCTCGGGAAGTGATGGTCAGTGGGCTTGCTACGGTCTATGCGGTGGACTCTGAGTCCGACGCCCTAGAACAAAAACTTGGAGCGCGATTGTTTCAAGACTGGAGTCTTGCAACAGCTCTCGCACTCTTGGTTTGGTATATTTTTGCGCCTCAGTGTGTGTCAACGTTTGCTGTGATTCGAAGAGAGACTAATTCTTGGAAATGGACTGGATTTATCTTTGGCTATCTTTTAATTGCAGCGTATTTATTCACATTTTTGTTTTATCGTCTTTTTCTGTCGCTCGGACTAGGCTAGGCGGTCATTGAAAAAAATGAAGTGATGGGTCGCCATGATCGGCTCGGGAGAATCACAATGAAAAACATAGACCAAGACTTTATTGCAAAAGTGATCGTGTGGGGATTTGTTTTATTTCTATTGCGAAAGTTGATCTGGGGTGGCTTAAAAAAAATCCTAGTCACTCTATTTTTGAAATTTGGGAAGATAAATTGGGCGATGCGACTTCAATTTCCAAAAAAAACAGTGAAGCAAAAACGCTCCCAGAAAATGAGAAAACCATCTAAAGATCAATCGTCTCATCATTCAAGAATGAGATATTCGATCCAAGTTCATTCAGAAAAAGCGTCTGGTTGGAGTTCCTTTTGAGTCACCTTGGGTTAGAGTCGATCGTGCGGCATGCTTTTTGGAACTCGGTCAAGGATTCTCAGTGGCAATCATGGGTGTGGCAACAGCAAAACCGAATTAAGTCGCTTTCTCAACTTGAAAAAATCTTGGAGCTAACGCCATCAGAACGATTGGGTGTTGTTAAAGCCACTCAATTTCGGATGGCCATCACTCCGTATTATGCATCGCTCATCGATCCCAGTGATCCGGCTTGTCCGATACGCCGTCAGTGTATTCCTACGGATAAAGAACTTAATAGCCAGACGTATGAGGTGGAGGATCCCTTGGCAGAAGAAGCGCATATGCCAGTGCCAGGACTCACGCATCGCTATCCTGATCGAGCTCTTTTATATGTGAGCCATCACTGTCCTGTTTACTGTCGACATTGCACACGAAAGCGTAAGGTCTCAGACCCACGTACAGCACCCCATCCACAGTCTTATGAAAAAGCGTTTGAATACCTTCGAAAGACTCCAGAAATTAAAGATGTATTAGTCTCTGGGGGAGATCCTTTATCTCTTTCCGATGTTCGCCTGGCGGAGATCTTTAAAACGCTTCGTAAGATTCCACACATCGAAATCATTCGGCTCTCCACACGAAATTTAGTCACCCTGCCTCAGCGGGTGACTGAGAATTTAATAGAATCATTAAAACCCTATCAACCCATTTATGTTCACACCCATTTTAATCATCCCAAAGAGTGTACCCTTGAGTCTAAGCACGCCATTGATCGATTCGTGAACTCAGGATTTGTCGTCAACAATCAAATGGTTCTACTGCGTGGAATCAACACAGACCCAGAGGTGGTGAAGCGCCTTAACTTGACCTTGCTTCGGATGCGGATTCAACCGTATTACATGATTCACTGTGACCTTGCTTCAGGGTTAAGTCATTTTCGTGCTTCGATTGACGATGGGTTAAGAATCTTAAAGTCGCTCCGAGGGCGTGTGAGCGGTATGGCCATTCCTCACTATGTCGTTGACTTGACTCCAGGCGGTGGCAAGGTAGCATTAACTCCTGAAGCAGTGCTGAGTCGCAAAGGCAGCGCTTGGAGGTTTAAAAATTATCAAGACAAGGTTTTCGACTATCATGATCCTGAGTTTCATGACCTGGGTGACGGCGTGTAGCACAGTGCCAGAAGAGTCCCATGAGACTTATTCGTTTCCCAAGCAAGCCTTTGTGGGCATCCCGAAGCTTCCTTTCAAAGCCCTAGGATCCGTGAAAACAAGAGTGAATTATTCAACACTCACCTCACTCACAGAGGGTGACGATTTGTGTCAGAATTATTATCACAAGGCAGTGCAGCAACTTTTAGATCTAGCCAAACAAAATGGGGGAGACGCTGTGATCCAAGTGCGATCCGTGGTGTTTCACATGGATGGATCAAGCCAGTCGTACAAGACAGCGGAGTGTTTTGATAATGGCGCAGAAGGTCAGGTTCTGACTCGAGGGATTGCCATTCGTTGGAAAAACCCAAAGCAAATCAATTCATTAGAAACACAAGTCCCGATGGTACAGGCCGCTCCTGAATAAAGATTCACTTCATGGGTGTCGATAGGAGCATGAGGGGGCATGCTATTATGGGCCGTGAGGTCCTCAAAAAGTTTGATCGTTATTTTTTGCTCGACCGAATCGCCCAGGGCGGTATGGCCGAGATTTATCGAGCACGACTCGCTGCGATCGATAGCGCCAACCGACTCATCGTCATCAAGCGGATTCAAGCTGGCTACGGGGAAAATAAAGACTTCCTGAAAATGTTCAACTCTGAAACCCGTGTGATGATGGGCTTTAATCATCCCAACATTGTTCAACTTTACGACTTCGGGGAAGTCGAAACTCAGCCGTTTATTGCCATGGAATTTATTGATGGTAAAAACCTCAGGCAGTTTGTCACCAAAATGACTCAGAAAGATCAAACGTTTCCTGTGGACCTAGCAGTTCATATCATTGAGATGGCTGCTTCGGGACTTCACTACGCGCACAACTATAAAGACAAACTCACAGGTGAGCCGATGAATATCATTCATCGAGACGTCAGTCCTCAGAATGTCATCATCTCATTTGATGGCAATGTGAAACTCATAGACTTTGGAATTGCCAAAGCCTCGACTAATGCAGACAGCACACGGGTTGGCATTATCAAAGGAAAGCCAAGTTATCTTTCACCAGAGCAAATCAAAGGAAGAAAAATTGATCGTCGATCTGACATCTTCGCTCTAGGAATTGTTCTTTGGGAGACGCTCACAGGAAGAAAATTATTTGCAAAAGAAAGTGATAATGAATTTGCAGTTTTAAAGCTGATTGAGAATGCAGATAAGTTCGTCAAGCCTCCTTCGAAGTATAATCCAACAATTCCAAAAGAATTAGATCAAATTGTGCTCCGAGCACTTTCTCAGGAACCAGAACGTCGCTTTCAAACCGCCGAGGAAATGCAACGAGCCTTGAGACGATTTCTAAATACGATCTCACCAGAACTCACTTCCTCAGACCTTGCTTTTTCAGTGAAGAACACATTTAAAGACTACATTATTGAAGATCGACGTTGGCTTCGAAAGTTAAATGAGAAAGCAGAACGACTTTTAATCTCTCAAAAATATGACCAAAGTGTTCATTTTAATGAGGATTCAAGTAAGAATCGAAAAGGGGACAAAGACGACCCTACATTTGTGGCAGGTCAAGACAAGCTTTTTAATGAAAGCACTGGCTCAAGCAATCGAGTAAAATTAGATGAAAAAAGTAATGCCAAGATTGAAGTGGAGAACAAAGTAGCGACTTCAGCAAAAACAGATCTAAAGGCAAGGACTCGTACTGGGATGCGACGAGGAACTCAGTTCACTCAGCATTCAATTTCTGCAAATCGAAGGTACCCTAAAAAAAGCTCCAATTGGCTAGGCAAAGTACTTTGGCTAGGAAGTTTTGGTGTGGCTGCCATCATCCTTGTAGGAGACTCTGCAACGTTTGTTCAGTGGAAAGAAAAGGCGTTTGTTCTATTGAAAATGCGTCAAGATCAAGCAAAGGTTCAAGATGATGAAAAACTTCAGACAGAAATTGCATCCTCTGAGAAAGATAAAACTTCACAACAAAAAGCTTCAAGTAAAATTATTCTGAATCTAGAACTTCCTGACGGCCCGGGAAGAACGCAAGTGACTATAAATGGACAGGCCTTGTCATCGAACAATCCCCGCGCAAGGGTTCCTTTTGATGTTCCCCTACAGATCGTGGTTGATCGTGAAAATTATAAACGCTACGTTAAAGAGCTTCAGTTAAGCTCACAGCAGTATGGTGGGTTGGATCAATGGAGCTTGGATGTGAACCTTGAGCCGAAGCAAAAAGGTTTTCTGACAATCTATTCAACGCCTTCAGCTAAAGCGTCTGTCTATCGCATGGATCGCTCTGGTCGGAAAATTGCGAGTGATTCACCTTGGACTTTTCAAACCCCAATGGAAACCTTCGAGCTTCCAGCCGGTCGCTATCGAGTGGAGCTAAAAAACTCTGTTCTTGGAATGAGTCAGTCGTTCAGCGTCGAAGTGAAGCCTGGTCGAAAAGTAA
>CAYLWK010000018.1:0-4261 GCA_964387255.1 uncultured Oligoflexia bacterium | reverse complement strand
TCCTAAGCAAAAAGTATTACCGACATCTCCTTCATATTCTAAATCTGATTCTGGATCTGGCCAAGACGGCCCTAGATCTAGGTAAATCAAATCATTTTCTTTGATTACAGCGTCTTTTTGATCCGGATCCCTAAAAGTCAGAGTTGTTCCTGTTCCAAATCGAATATAGGGTTTATGCCAATGTTTCTTTACATCATGCGATTCAAAAATTTTTAAAGCCATTTTACGACAGTCGTTTTCGGTCATCCCAGGCTTTAATTCTTCTTTGATCTCTGAATAAACTTTCCAGCTTTGGTCTCTTGCCCACAAGAGTTTTTCTTGAACAAACTTTGGATCGACTTTTTCAATTTCTTCGGGTTTTTTACTTTGGATTCCCAGCGGATGTGTCACACTCATACTTTTGCCTTCCTAGGCCTTAATTAAAAAAGTTTTGGAGGCTCTCATTCATCAAGAATTAAGCAAATGGCTTTTCTACTCTAATGACACCACTATGGGCTGGAGCATCGAAAGAAGCAAGGGGTGTAAAAATATTACATACCGTCTTCAGTCTAGACTGGGATGAACCAATAGTGAAACAGTTGATTACAATTCATAAGATTTGATTTTAAAGAGTGACTTTTTGTGAGCGAGTATCTTTGCGATTCGTTGTAAAGGTTCATCCAGAATTGAGTCTTAAAAAAAATACGACTCAATTCTGGATGGGGTTCTAATGATCTCAATCGTGGTTTCGATCTAGGAACTAACCTTTTAAATAGGCTTCAAGCTCTTCTGAACCTCCAATGTGTTTTCCTCCCACGAAGACTTGAGGCACGGTATTTTTGCCAGTCACTGCTTGAAGGCTGACGGAGGTTGCATCTTTTCCTAAGATGATTTCTTCATAACGAAGTTGATGCTCTCCAAGCATTTCTTTTGCTTTTGCACAAAATGGGCAACCAGGCTTGGTGAAAATCGTGATGGCATCCGGTGCCTGTGCTTTAGGGGCCAAGTACTTTAACATCGTGTCGGCATCGGAAACTTCAAATGGATCGCCATCTTTTTCAGGTTCGATGAACATTTTTTTGATCACGCCATCATCTACAAACATGGAGTAACGCCATGAACGTTTCCCAAACCCAAGGTCATTTTTATCGACTAAAAGCCCCATTTTTTCAGAAAACTCGCCGTTTCCATCGGGGATCACGGTGATATTTTCTGCTTCTTGATCTTTTTTCCAGGCATTCATCACAAAGGTATCGTTCACCGAAAGACAAATGATGTCGTCAACGCCGTTTTGTTTAAAAACAGGAGCGAGTTGATTATACCTAGGCAGATGAGTGGATGAACAGGTGGGCGTGAAGGCTCCGGGGAGAGCAAATAAGATCACCTTTTTCCCCTTAAATAGTTCATTGGTGGAAATTGTTTTCCATTTATCTCCCACGCGAGTTCGAAACGTAACTTCAGGGATCTTTTCCCCTTCTTTATTTTTCAACATGAAAACTCCTCTCAGTCTTTGTAGTTAATTTCACTATCCACTTCATTCTCATAATGACAAAAAACTGATGATTGATAAAATATTATATAAGAATAATATGATAGACAATATCTATCATAAATAATTATGCAAGTGTCTGAAAATATTGATTTATTCTGAAAGTGACTCATGACCTTAACTCAACTTGAGTACATTATCGCTGTCGAGCAGGAAAAGAACTTTCATCGTGCTGCGAAGCGTTGTCATGTGACTCAGCCAACGCTTAGTGCGATGGTGAAGAAGCTAGAGGAAGAACTTGGTGTGATGATTTTTGATCGGTCAAAATCTCCAACTCAACCCACTCGAGTGGGGAGATTGATCTTAGATCAAGCGCGAAATGCGTTGATCGAGTGCCAGCGAATCCAAGAAGTGGTGCGTTTGGAAAAAACAGAACTTCAAGGGGAACTAAAGGTGGGAGTGATTCCAACCATTGCTCCCTACCTCCTCCCGTTGATCCTTGCTCCTTTCAAAAAAGCCTTTTCTAAAATCAATTTATCAGTATTTGAATTTACAACTGAAAATTGTCTTTTGGCTTTGGACCGAGAGGAGCTTGATTTAGCGATTTTGGCTACGCATGAAGACCCCAAAAAGTATTTTCAAGAGCCAATTTACAATGAAAAAATGCTTCTTTATGTAAACCCTAGTCATCCCCTTTTTTCTCAGAAATCCATTCAATTGGGGATGCTCAAGGCAGATCAGATGTGGTTATTGGAAGAGGGGCACTGTCTGAGGGATGAGATCATCAAGCTGTGTCAGCTTCGGAAAGTGGAAAGTAAGCGTCCATTCGACCTGGATATTAAAATTGGAAGTCTTGAATCCATTCGATACCTTGTTCAAGAAAATGGGGGGTACACGCTTTTGCCTGAGCTTGCAACGTTGCGTCTATCCAGAAAAGAAAAAGCCTTTTTACGACCCTTTCTGGGCACGGTTCCTTCTCGACTCCTGTCGTTTACAACACGGCGAAAGTACCTTCGAAAGGCTCTCATTGATGCCCTTCAGGCAACTGTGACCAAGTCATTGAAAGAGCATTTGACCTGATTCAAAGGGCAGGTGACTTGGCATCCCTGCTTTCAAGGGGCCGAATCAATCAAAACAACTAAATTCATTGATAAAAGGTCTAAAATAAACTGGCCTTAACGCTGATTTTTAGAGACTATTTTTCCTTAGGTATGGTAGCCTACCGGCTCCCTCGCAGTAGATATGTATTGAGTCCTTAGGTTTTTTTCCGTCAGTCTCTTTAGAATATTGAAGCGTTTAGCACTTAATAAGGAGGCATTATGGGAACGAAACTCTATGTTGGTAATCTATCTTTTTCAGTTGATAACGATTCGTTACAAGAAACATTTGCACAATACGGAAACGTCAAGTCTGCCAAAGTGATCACTGATCGTGACACTGGACGAAGCCGAGGCTTTGGATTTGTTGAAATGTCAACAGACCAAGAAGCCGTCAGCGCGATTCAAGGTGTTGATGGATCTGATTGGGGTGGACGTTCAGTGAAAGTAAACGAGGCAAAGCCACAAGCTCCTCGTGGAAATTCTGATCGTGGCGGACGTGGTCGCTACTAAGCAGAAGACTGATAAATAAAATGATCCAAAAATTTAGTGAACTAAGTCTAGTGGCTCCGCTTCAGGAGTCACTAGCACAGATGAAATTTACATCCCCTACACCTATACAAGCAGAAAGCCTTCCAATCACTTTGGCTGGCAAGAATCTGGTGGGTTGCTCTAAGACAGGAAGTGGCAAAACAGTTGCTTACTGCCTTCCATTGATCCAACGTCTGATGGAAAATCCTGAGCAGTCGGGATTAATCCTTGCCCCAACACGAGAGCTAGTGATGCAGATTGGCCAAGTACTAGAAAATCTATTGAGAAACAGCAAGGGGCTAAAAAAAGTAGAACTCATTGGAGGGCAGTCAATTCAATATCAGATTCGAATGTTGAAAAAGAAACCTTTTCCTAGAATTCTTGTTGCAACACCGGGCCGGTTGATCGATCTGATGGAACGAAATGCTGTTTACGTTAAACGAGTAGAGATGTTGGTACTTGATGAAGCGGACCGAATGTTAGACATGGGATTTGCACCTCAGCTGGAGAAGATTGAAAAGCGTCTTCCCAAAAAAGATCAACGACAGACACTGATGTTTTCGGCAACAATGCCTAAAGAGGTTGATTCCCTTGTCCAAAAGTTTTTAGACAATGAAGTGAGAATCACACAAGGCAGTCCTGAAGGGGACACAAAGCATATCAAGCAATCTGTGGTTTTGACTGATTTTAAAAATAAACGAGAAGGCCTTCTTGATAAGCTGGTGAACCGTGCTGGTTCGGTCATTGTTTTTTCTGGCTCAAAGCATCGGACTGATCGATTGGCTGGATTTCTTCATGGTTACGGACATAAAGTGTCTTTGATTCATGGCGATCGATCTCAAGGTCAGAGAAACCGAGCAATCAAGGATTTTCGCTCAGGTAAATCTACGGTTTTAGTCGCGACAGATATAGCTGCCCGAGGGATTGATGTTCCTCAAGTAGAGACTGTCATCAATTTTGATCTCCCCAGAGCCTCTGAGGATTACACGCACCGCATCGGAAGAAGTGGACGTGCAGGACGAGCAGGAGAAGCCATCACGTTTGTACTGAAGCAAGAAAAGCATCAGTGGAAAAAAATAGTGAAACAATGTGGCCTTGATTCAAGTCTTCTTAAATTTGAGAAACTTCAGGGTAGTACCTCAGAAAAGGATCAGGCTGAGAAGCG
>CAYLWK010000017.1:0-3683 GCA_964387255.1 uncultured Oligoflexia bacterium | reverse complement strand
AGGACGCTTAAACTAAACTCCACATCCGCCAGTTTTGGAACCCGCTTAAACTCCATCCATCCCTCGGTCAAAAGTGACGTAAATAGGAGAGGTAATGCTGCATTTTTGGCTCCACCGACTTGAACACTCCCTTTTAATGGCAGTCCTCCTTCGATTCTAAGCTGATCCATGAGAGTCTCCTAAGCTCACCGAAGATTGAGCTTGAATGCGAAACCAACCTAAAGACGTCTTATTGTGACTCGCCACTAAAAAACGATCTCTTCCGGTCAAATCTTTCAGTAAAAGACACTCATAGTCTTTTACCTGAAACAAGGCCGCTATCGCCGAAGCACGCTGATGGGGAACTTCTAATAAAATCAATCCATCTCGATGAAGAAACTGATCGGCTGAAGCAGCAATTTTGTGGTAAAAATAATTCGGTGAAGACTTTGCAAATAAAGCTTCATGAGGCTCATAGTTCACGACATTGGGATCGATCTCATCCGTAGTGTCTAAATATGGCGGATTACTGATGACTAAATCTAAATGAGTCGGACACTGCCCAGGAAAAACTTCACTTTCACTCGTTTTTAATAAATTCAATCGCTCTACTGAGTGAGCTTTCTGATTTTGATAAAACCACTTGAGTGCGTTGTCGCTCATTTCCGTTACCCAAGCCTCATCATACTCAAGCTCCAAGCAGAGACTTAGAGAAATACACCCACTTCCCGCACCAATTTCTAAAAATCGCTTCGGTGACGTAGAGCTTGCCTTATAAAACTGAACACATAAATCTACGAGTTGCTCGGTTTCCGTACGAGGGATTAAAACCCCAGGTCCCACTTCAAACCTTCGTCCATAAAATTCCGTGGATCCTATTAGATATTGAATTGGCATTCCATTTCTTAGATAGTCAGCCCATTCACGCCACTTCCTTAAAAATTGCCAAGCTTGTTTCATCTGCACAGAAGTTGTGCTCACCTCATGCCACTGAGACTCCTTGGAATCTAAACAGCCTTCAGACTCTAAAAAATGCAAACACGCCCAGCGTGCATAGCGCGAGACTTCATCTTGAGATAACCTTTTTTCTTCTTGAGATTGATGATCGTTTTCTGAGGAACCTAAAATAGACTCAAAATCTCTCACCAACTCTGCGACTTGAAAAGACTCATTGCATTCCATGAGCCTTCAGTGCCTCCATTTGATAAAAGGCTTGAAGACGCTCAATGAGCTCCTCCACACGCCCTTCCATGATTTCAGGGAGCTGATATAAAGTTAGATTGATACGATGATCTGTAAGCCTTCCCTGTGGGAAATTATAGGTTCGAATCCGCTCACTTCGATCCCCTGTTCCCACCATACTCCTTCGAGTGTCAGAGTGCTCCTTGGCAGCACGCTCAACCTCTACTTCGTACAGCCGGGATCTTAGAATTGTCATCGCCTTGTTTTTATTTTTAAGCTGGGATCTTTCATCCTGGCAAACGACCACCGTCTGGGTCGGCAAGTGCGTGATCCGTACCGCTGAATCTGTGGTGTTCACACTTTGTCCTCCGTGCCCGCCGGCTCGAAACACATCAATTCTTAATTCGCTAGGATTGATTTGAAGGTCTACTTCTTCCGCTTCCGGCATCACCGCTACCGTCACCGTCGAAGTATGCACTCGCCCTTGTGACTCCGTCTCCGGAACACGCTGGACTCGGTGCACTCCTCCTTCCCATTTGAGCTGACTGTACACTCGATCTCCAGAAATCATCGCAATGATTTCTTTATAGCCCCCGATCCCAATCGCACTCGAGGATAGAAGCTCAACCCTCCAACCCTTCTTTTCCGCAAACTTCTGATACAAGCGAAATAGCTGTCCGGCAAATAAAGCGGCTTCATCCCCACCCGCACCAGCTCTAATTTCTAAAATCACATTTTTACGATCATTGGGATCTTTCGGAAGTAAAAGGAGTTTTAGATTCTGTTCGACCTTTTCAATCGCTTCATTCAGCTCACTGAGCTCTTCTTGAGCTAAACTCCGAAGCTCGCCATCTTTTTCCTGCTCTAGTAATTCTAAGTTTGATTTTTTATCAGATTGAAGTTTTTTATACCGGCGATAAGCTTCAATGATCTCTTGTAAGTCGGCATGCTCTTGTGAAAGTTTACGAAACTCGTCCCCCTGACCTGCTAAATCAGGGTCTGCCAGACGAGACTCCACCTCCATATATCGACGTTCAACTTCTTCTAACTTGTCAAACACAAATGTTCTATCCGCCGCTCATTTTTTCAATGAACTCTTGATTGGTTTTCGTATCTTTAATTTTATCTAGCAAAAACTCCATCGCATCAACCGGGTTCATTGGATGTAAAACTTTTCTTAAAATCCATAAACGATTTAAAGCATCTTTGGGGATCAGAAGCTCTTCTTTTCGCGTTGCTGATCGATTAATGTCAAGACAAGGGAAAATTCGCTTTTCCATCAATTTTCGATCCAAATGAATTTCAGAATTACCGGTTCCTTTAAATTCTTCAAAAATCACCTCGTCCATTCGAGAGCCCGTATCCACAAGCGCCGTTGCAATAATAGTGAGTGATCCACCTTCTTCGACATTCCGAGCCGCCCCAAAAAATCGCTTAGGCTTATGAAGAGCATTTGAATCCACACCACCTGATAAAATTTTCCCAGAAGGAGGAACGACAGAATTGTACGCTCGCGCAAGTCGTGTGATTGAATCTAAAAGAATCACGACGTCGTATTTATTTTCAACGAGTCGTTTTGCTTTTTCGATTACCATCTCTGCGACCTGTACGTGACGAGATGCTTGCTCATCAAATGTCGAGCTCACAACTTCGCCCTTCACTGATCGTTGCATATCCGTCACTTCCTCGGGACGCTCATCAATCAATAAAACAATCAATTTGATCTCAGGATTATTGTCAGTCACAGCATTTGCAATGTCTTGCATCAAGACCGTCTTTCCGGCTCGAGGAGGCGCAACAATCAAACATCGTTGCCCTTTCCCTAAGGGCACCATCATATCAATGATTCGTGTGCTGAAGTTGGTTGGCTGAAACTCTAGATTGATTCTTTCATCTGGATATAGCGGCGTGAGATTATCAAAAAATACTTTATCCGCATTCACTTCTGGTGCTTGGAAATTCACCTCATTCACTTTTAATAATGCAAAATAACGCTCTCCATCCTTCGGTGCTCGAACCGATCCATTGACCGTGTCGCCCGTTCTCAAACCAAAACGTCGAATTTGAGAAGGTGAAACATAAACATCATCTGGTCCTGGGAGATAGTTGTAGTCAGGAGCTCTCAAAAATCCAAACCCATCAGGAAGACACTCGAGCACGCCATCGGCATAAATATGCTCATCCTTATCGGCTTTTCTTTGTAGGACCGAGAAAATGAGCTCTTGTTTTCTCATATTGCCGGCATTTTCAATGCCAAGCTCGGTGGCAAGTTCTACGAGTTGTGAAATTTTCTTTTGCTTTAGTTCTTTTAAATGCATGATTTACCCATCTTATCGCTATGATTTTACGAGATTAGGATGAACCCATCGCAACTTCCAAAGATAAGCCTTCAAAACAAACTGATCGGGAGCTACGAGTGTGAGTTTCATCTGTATGAGGATTGTTAGAATTCCCTAACGGTATGGAGGATGAGATACCATTATCCTAAAACTTCGCAAAGTTTTTTTTTCAGACCTCCTAGA
>CAYLWK010000016.1:0-2748 GCA_964387255.1 uncultured Oligoflexia bacterium | reverse complement strand
ACTTCTGCTTGCACGCTACCGAGTTTATCCGGAACACAAGGATCTTGATCAAATTGGATGGCACTGGGACGGCGGAAGATTTCACTCAATCATTCCTATTCGACTTTCTCCTGGGCTACGAGGTATTGAAACTCAACTTGTTTCACGTCCATTTTATTCAGCAGCAAAAACTTGGAAAGTGTACCAAAGCTCCAATCGTATTAATGAAGCACTGGTATTTGATGATCGAGTCTTTTGGCATCGTGTGACTCCAGGAATTATTAACCCCTCTCAAATAGAAAATCCTAGAGCAAAAATCCGGGACGTGGTCGTTCTTGGGATAAGTGAACAAGAGCACCAGTTTGGATTAGGCCTCTCCGCGAGAAATCCTAATCTTCAATCCATCCCTTATTTCGATGAATTAGATTGAAACTGATTTCGATCATTTTTAATAGAGGATCCAGATCTCAGGTGAGCTCGCTAGAGATCATCGAAAAGTCTCCTCAGAGACATTTGACCATTTTTATACGCTGAATGGGTCAATGACTCAAAAATTAGAAAAATAGTCATTTTCATTGTGAGATTCATCGACTAATTTCAGAGTATGGTGAATTTGATCAAAATGCCCTACAGATTTTTGGTGAATCTTTCTCAGCTTTTTTTAAAAAAAACCCACTCGAACGCAGATAATGTTCGAGGCATGAGGCTCCGGGTTTGGAATTTTTTAATGCTAGGCCCACTGTTTCGGTTGCTCTGGTCTTTTAGAAACTACCCTGTCCCAAAGGGAAGTGTGATGGATGTGGGAGCCAACACGGGACTTTTTTTCCAGCTATTAAGAATTTCAAAACGCTTTCGAAATTGCAAAGCCGTCTTATTTGAGCCTATTCCCAATTTAAGTAAACACTTGAAAAAAAAATATTCGCAAGACTCCTCAGTAGCAATTGAGGGGGTCGCTTTGTCTCACCGAAAGGGGCAAGAAAGTATTTTTGTTTCTCAGGATGGAAACCTTGGATGGAATACGATGGTTTCAAAAATCAATCAAACCTCGATGAAAGAAGTCAAAATTGAATGCATTCCCTACGATGACTTAGATTTTTCTCATTTGGAACCTTTCGGTCTCATTAAAATTGACGTGGAAGGATTTGAAGCAAGCGTGATTGAAGGCATGAAGCGATCGTTTCGACGATGGAAGGAAAAGGAAATCCTACCGACCTTGCTAGTAGAAGTAGGGTTTGGCGCAAATCACCCGCAATGGAATCAAAGCAAGACTGCGTTTCACTTTCTTGAATCACTGGGATACCGACCTGTTGAACTTAAATCTCAAAAATTAATCTCTGATTGGGACCATGTCGACACCACCACGGATGTTGTCTTCATCCCCCTCAATTTAACTCCTAGCCTTCACTCAGCCAAAGAAATACAAACCACTCAATAGGTTCCTTTGATTTAAACTCAATCAATCGAATCATTTCTTTAAAAAACCAAAGTTCACCTTCTTAGACAGGTATCATGAAGCTGGACACCAAAGTTTTAGGAAACCACAAAATTCCTTTAAGTGACGTTGATGAATTCCCCTAACAAGGCGTTACGCTCACAGATTCATTTGAAAGGAGAGAAATAAGTGATGAAAACCTTAGGAGTAATAGCAGCTAGTTTCATTTTGGGAACCAATCTATTGGGAGATCAGCAGGCCCTTGGGGCTTTGAATCAAAAAACAGACGGAGAGTACGTTACATTGAGCGGAAAAGTCACATCAGTTTCAGCCAATGCTTTCCAGTTGAAAGTGGGAACTGAAAAAATTCTAGTTGAAATGGATGATTACGACTGGGATAGCGATGGTTACAAACTTGTGGTCGATGATCAAGTGATCGTTTTGGGTAGAGTAGATCATGATTTCTTAGAAAAGAAAAAGGTTGAAGCCGGCAGTGTTTATGTGAAGAGTCTGGATACTTACTTTTACGCAAGCTCGGCAGATGAAGAGGGAAGTCCACATATTTTCTTGGGCTACGCTTCACTTGCAGAACTTCCAGAAAATGCGGTCGTTGACCTTCAAGGAACTGTGACGAAAATTAATCAGGAAGAAAAGAAGTTCACACTTAATACCGGTTTTCGAGAAGTGACCGTTGACACGTCTGATTTAAAATTCGACCCACTCGACAATGCTGGATTTACTCAGATTGATCGCCTAGATCGAGTCAGAGTGTCAGGACTTGTCGATGATGACTTTTTTGATGGAAAAGAAGTCGAAGCAAACTTTCTGACAGAAATCTAAACTAAATCAATCCATCAAAAACTCTTAGAAAACTGGATGATGAAGTCATGCGGCAATGATCACCCAGTTTTCTAAGAGCCCCAACTCCAATGCATCCATTGAATGATTGGAGCTTTTTGAACAATAATTTCAGTCTCTGACCCAAGTGGAATCGGACTTTGCTTCGAACCATGACCTGAGGGAAATTCAGAAAAGATCGGAACATTGAATCGCTCGGAAATTTCTTTAAATAGGGAAGCAAATGCAACTTTTTGTGAAAGTCTCGGACGAACCGGAGCTAACTGGTTTTTCTTAGGGTGTTTCAACGCTTTTTTTAAAGCTGCGTCTGATTTGATTTCAATCAGTCCCGACGGAGGTTGATCCTCACAGTTCACAAAATCTCCAAGGATAATCGCCTTCACTTTATGAAAGGCCCCTGCTTGAGCGAGTTGCTGAATCATGCGGTCAATTTTTGAAGGTGTCTCTGAAATATCCTCAAAAAATAGAATTTTCTGCTG
>CAYLWK010000015.1:0-4861 GCA_964387255.1 uncultured Oligoflexia bacterium | reverse complement strand
TTGAAGCCAAACATGACCACTACTACTAAAAGCCACTTCCAACGTCTTTCACGTTTGATCTGCTTCATAACACTATCCTCTCTTCTCCTCATTCACTCACTCAACATTCAGCCATCATCTCCTAAGTCCGATTGACTTCTGGACTTAGGTCACAGGTCCATACAAGACCTCTCCCAATGGAGAAATGGCTATGATTTAAGATTAGCAATAGTGAATAAGAATGGTCAAGAAAAAAACTAAACTAATAGTGTATAGTTAGTTGACACCTGCTTAAAAATCAGATGAAAAAACGCTCAGTTGCGCTGTATTGGAGTTTAAAAAAAAGTGCTTAGAAGCTCGTCACTTCGATTTTTTTGAAGCTTCGCGACGACGCTTCAAACGCGCTTTTTTTGCTCTCTGATTCTTACGTTGACGGACTTTTCGTTCCTGTCGTTTTCTTCCTCTACCCATAGGAATCAGGGTGTACCTGAAATTTCTGGACTTCGCACCTCTTTATTATAGTATTGAAATTGTCAATTTTGAGGTGAAAGGCTGAAAGCCCCCCTTGGCAGATTGTGGGAACTGCGTTAACACATGAATTCTGTCGGAGAATGGGAGCCTAGCTCAATCAGAATTTTTTTTAAAAATCCGGGTGGTGCATTCAGTGTTGCACAGATGGATCAGGCGTTTTTTGAGCTTTGAGTGAACCTCGGGGAGACACCCACGGTCGATGCAAGCTCTTGATTTTTCTACGTTTCCGAGCCCATGTTGGCTCGACCTTTAAAGACCCTTTAGGAGGCAATGGTCATGGACCCTCAGACTAGTATTAATAATAAAGACTACCAAAACTCACGCTCAAATGGCGATCAACCAAAGGACTCAGCAATGGAATTTCAGATTGGATCCGAAGTGATCTATGGCTTAAACGGAAAATGCCAAATTGAAGCTCGAGAGACCAAAACCGTAGGCGGGCAGCCGATTGAGTTTTTCAAGTTAAGGGTTCTGAAAGGACAACTCTCACGCTCAAAAAAAGAGGAACCCCACATCTGGGCACCGGTTGACCAAGCTGAAAAACAAGGCATGCGTCCCATCATGAGTGTTGAGCAAATCGAACAGATCATGGAGATCATCGAATCAGAAGAAATTTTCTTTGATGTTGAAGAAGATTTCAGAAGTCTTTCAAAAAAGCTTGAAAACTGTATTTTTAAAGAAGGCCCCATTGGGCTTGCTAAAGTCGTATCTTTTTTTGAAGGCTATCGGATTAAGCACCCAATTCCTGAGCCAGAAGTGAATCGATTTGAACAAATGATCTTTAAGCTTCTCACTCGAGAAATGGCCGAAGTTCAAGACACTTCGATTAAATCACAAGAAGAACGACTGAAAAAAGGTCTCAGCAATAAGGTGCTTTTAGAACCTGAAACCGACGAAGAAAATAATGACTAGGTTCTCAGTGATCACTTTCTGAGTGTCTTTTACTGGGAAGGCTTTTTAGATTTCTTGGACGGAGAGGTATCGTTTTTAGAATCCATTTTTTTCTTGTCTTCAAGATGGCTTTTCTTCTCATCGTGAGCGACTGAACGCCTTGCTGATGCATCCGATTGGGATTTCAATTCTTGCTGATAAAGTTCTCTACCCTGCCGTTTTTGGTGAACTGAAATCTGAGCCTGAGACCGCACTAACCATCCCACCACCGGGACAATTCCAATCATTCCTAAAATAGCAAGCAATCGTCGATAAGGCATTTTGATTGTCGTAAGGTTCACAGTCGATTTTCGACCAAGCGAAACAAAACCTTCTCCCAATGATTAGTTTACCGGATCTCTGATCTTTTTTTCAATTAACTAACTATAAATAATACCAAAAGGAAACACTGCCAGGTCAACCATGGGTCAACTCAGACACAGAGGTCTTGATTAAATAATTATGACATATTGCATTATTTTATGATACCCCCGTCTCATTGGAAGGAAGTTATGAATCAGCTTAAAATCAATCGATTTAGTTTTATTATTTTGCTCACGGTCGTCGCAAGTCTCACGATGGCTCCTTCCCCTTCGCGAGCAGGATGTAAAAGACTCTTGGACCGGATTGGATCTTTTATATTCACAAAAAGTGATAAAATAAGCGCCTCCTCGGATGATCTTTATGATTTTGAGGGACACTCTTGGAGCCAACGGCTCACGGATGCCCTTCAACGCTGGATCAAGAAGGCTCAATATCGACTTCAAATTAAACATTTTATTCCTCAGCTTTATAGCGACTTCATTAGGGACAGGCGGGCTGATTTAGGTGAATTAAGCTCAGAAGAAATGGAATTCATTCGAAGGATCTATCAAAAAACCGGATCTGAAATTTCCATTCTCTTGCTCATTGAGCAGTACCGGGGACCTCGAGACCAATTCATCAAACGCCTTGAATGGAATTTAGAACGCATCTACCACCATCAGCAGGGCTCTTTTGAGCTGCTATCACTCCTTAATTTTGAGGGGTTCGAAGACGTCTTGGCCTACTGGGAACAAGCTCAGACGATGGGCTGGAGGGCCCAATCGGAATTGAGCGACATTGGCCCATCAACTTTTTCAGCCCAGGTCCTTCCAAAATCCAAAAGAATTCTGATTCGCCTTACGCCAACGGATGAGCCTCTCCCTTTAGTTGCTGCAGAGGAGGTCCTCCACATTCAATCCATGGAACTCATTCAAGCCAATCACCGAGCATTTACGTTTTGGGTCAGAGAGCGTTTGGGCGAGATCATCTTCCGTGACCTTTTAAACTCCGCGGGTCACGAACGTTATCAATGGGCATTCCAAACCCTGTACAGAGAAAGATTAAAAAAACTACCGGAAAACCTGGTTCGCCAAGTCATCCATTTTTTGATTGAACGAGATGCGATGTATCAAAAACTAGATCTCTACAGAAAACTCGTCACCCACCATCCTCACTTTAAATCAAAACTTTGGGAATCCATCCGTTTGAATCCCAATCCGAAAAAAGCGATCACCAAGTTACTCAATGAAGATCGATTTCACCTAACGAAGGACTTATTAGCTGAACTTCGGCTTGATACCATTGAGGAGATCATTCAAGGCATTGATGGAATCCTACCTGAGAAAGTTCAAGTAACAGACGCAAACCGAAGAGAACCTCCACCTTTTCCATGGAAGTCATTGAAAGAAATACGGAAAAACACCCCTGACGCCATACTCGACCAACGCAACGAAGCTAGCGCTTACGCAGGGAACCACGCCAAGCAAATTGGTCAAAGGTTAACAAAAGAGGAGGCCCAAGCAATCGTCGATTATCTAGGTCATCCGGCCATCCATATGGATCCTAGAAAAACCGAAGATGAGTTAAAACTGCAATTTAATCTCCCTTCTTTTTCTGATCCTTCCAAGGGAATTGAACTCATGTCCAATATCCATCATGGAATCAATATTCTCCTCAAGTATGATGAGATCCATGACACTTCTCATGCCGTTGAGGTAGGGATTAAAATCATCAGAAATCTCCAATATCACTCCAGAGATTCCTTTTTATTTTGGAAAGTCGGTCGAGCGGTGGAACGCTCCAAAAATCCAAGTGCGGTGAAAGACTACTTTGATGCAATGGTAAATTCTGCTGCCCTCGAAGTGGTAATTCAAGATCCAAACTCAAGTGGTAATGTAGAGTTTCTTTTAGATCGTATTACATCTGAAGACTCAATTTTTGAACGACCTCAGTCAGAGACTCTAAAGAGTCTTTTTGATCGCTATATTGATTATTGGGAAACGTTAGGTGTGCAAGCACGAGATTACAATCAGTACAACCATCGAAGTCTCGCTCAAGGCATTGCCATGATGGCTAGAGATTATTTCAATAAAACAGGAGAGGATAGACTGGCTCAGCATTATCAAGAAGCCATTGATCGACTTCAAGAAGGCATGGATGCCTATGGTAGACAGCGGAGTTACTAAACCTAAAAAGAAAGACCTCAATCAAAGGTTCCTAACGCCCTCTTTTGGAACGGAGTGACCTTCAGTCCGAGCTATTTTCCAATAAAAGATCGGCTACTTTGCGACCAATTTTCTCATGAAACGACTTTGAAAAATGCAACCCATCGATAGGGCTAGGATCTACAAAAGACGCCAAGTCTAAAAACAAAGCTCCATTTTCTTCACTCATTTCTTGATAAAGCTTAGAAAGCCTTTTAATTTTTTGATTTGCTCCTTTGAAAGCAGGAGCCCAAGGTCCTTGATCCTCTAAGACTTTAGGAGGACTCATCAAAAGGACTTTTGCTTCTTTAGGGGCATTCATCAGTTGATCGCTATTCATGATATGGAAATAGTCTGCCATACCCTTTGCAACAACTTCGGCGGAGCGATGATACGATTGACGAAAGTCGTTCGTGCCTAGACAAAGAATCACCCAATCCAAGGGATCGTGAGACTCAACACACGGTAGAAAATAAGACTTTCCATTGCGTCCTTGTCGATCAGGCTCCGGACGATCAAAGTCAACAGTCCTGCCATTGAGTCCCTCTTCTAGAATCAAAAACTGCTTTCCTAAATGCCTTTGCAAAACTCCAGGCCAACGTTCTTCAAAACCAAATCGCTCGCCACTATCTGGACAATAACCCCATGTATTTGAATCGCCGAAACATAGCACTCGTCTCATCACTCATAAAGAGCTAGCATGGTTCTTTATTATCGATCTATCCGAAAATCAAAAAAAAACTCCATCCTCTGATTCAATGCAAAGGATGGAGTTTTTTGTAGTTATGGTTTTTCTTTTTTTGTGGATCTTATTTTCTTAAAAAAAAATAATGGGAGCGTCGTGCTAGTTTCACACCAGGCTGCCCTGGCACTATATTTGCCGCAGGCGGACTTAACTTCTGAGTTCGGAATGG
>CAYLWK010000014.1:0-4293 GCA_964387255.1 uncultured Oligoflexia bacterium | reverse complement strand
GAGGATCAGGCTAAGGTCATTCAGTCGCTCATTCATCGGATTGTGATCAAAAGGCAGGGGTTCGCGGCACAGCTCTATTGCGGGAAGGATTTTTTTGCGGCCGAGGGTTCGACCAGCTTGACAAGTGGTGGGCCCACAGGGACTTGAACCCCGGACCAATCGGTTATGAGCCGACTGCTCTAACCAGCTGAGCTATGGGCCCTTTGAGAGAATGGCCCGAATGTAACCAGAGAACCTTATTTCACAAAGTAAAATATACATGATTATTTTTGTAAGTCATTCTCAAGTGATCTTCTAATTTTTCCCACGAGCTCGTTTTGTATCTTGATTGCGGAGCGTTCGCCTAAGAGCTCAGGGTCAATTTGTGATGGTGCGTACCCTTGTTTAAAAAGAAGATCTAGGACATCTTTGGATTGAGTTGAGTCCCGATACAGATCTACAATGATTTGAATTTCTTGGGTGAGACGCGTTGGAGCAGGAATGTCACGAGTGTTTCGCCGAGCTAAACGCCAAAGTCGTAGGTACGCTATTAGGTCTCTCTCTGGAATGGGGAGTTTTCCTGCAATGCTTGGCGCGGCCCTCACAGCGAAAAGCACTGACTCAAACGTCTTTTTTGCCAACTGCTGCGACTTTTGAATGGCATAAGTTTCAAGTCCTATCCGCTCAGCGATTTCTTTTACAGTTTCACCATTTTCAAGCTGTGAGCGAAGAATTGAAGCACTGATCGGAGAAAGGTGCTCCAGTGCTTTTTTTGCTTCTTGATATTGATTCTCAGTGATCTCCTTTAAACGCCCTCTTCGCTTAGCAGAAAGGATTTGACTAATATCACTCGTATCTACTCTACTTGAAAGACTTGGTGCCTGAGTTTTCTTAAACAACTCTGAAAAGTAACTCTCAATCTCACTCACACGTTTTCGTACCAGTTCCCGTGAATATCCAAGTTCTTTTCCAATCTCCACCAAAGTCTTTCCTTCTACATAATGCATCACAATAATCTGAATATCTCTGATTTCTCGTTGAGTGAGCTCAATACTCGCGTAAGGAGCTTTACCATCCCAATGAGTCTCTTTTACTACCTCTTCTATTGCATGCTCAACTGCATTGAATACTTTGAGTCTGAGTTTTTTTCCTAATCGAGCATAGCCTTTTTCATTGAACAAAGCTTTAATCTGACTCACCGACCAGTCGTGAACGTAGTGTAGTGTGAAATACTCAACCTCCTTTCGGTGCTTCAAGCGACGGATCACATTCTTGAAAAATTTTCTTTGAACTTCAACATCATTGAGCTGAGGAGGGAGTCGGTTTTTGAAACGAGAAGAACGAATCAGACGATATAAAAATGCCCTTGAAACTTGATCTAACTGTCGAGTATTCAAAGAGTAACCTTTAGATAGCGTTAAAATATCTTCGATAGATTGTTTAAATATTTTAGGAGGTCGTTTTCTATCAGTGAAAAAAGTAATCAGACTTTTGTAGCTAAGAAGCCTTTCAATATCAACGCCTCTTCCCCAAATCTTTTTTCCTAATCTTTCAAAAAGAAGCTGATTTACCTGAGTCACTAAACGCCTAACTCTATTAGATTCTTCACCAAAGCTTTTAAAAGACTTACCTTCTCCGAAAACTTGAACAATCCAATCCATTTGCTCTTCTGAAAAAGATATCGAGCTTAGGAATGTGCTCCGATGAGGCTCGAATCTTCTTTTTGGAGGTCTCCAAATTGGAACACTATTTCCAATTTGGGCTTCTATCAAATCAAGAAGCTTATCTCGATTTTGAGCGAGTGTTACACTGACTCTCGTGCTAGAAGTCGTTTGACTTCTTGTGACTATTTCTTTAGATGTCTTCAAATCTAAAAAACTTTCCAGAAATTGCTCTAACTGTTCTTTGGATTGAAATCCACCTATCCATTTTTCAAAAAATAGTTTTTTGACTTTTCTGTCAGAAAGGAAATCTAAATCTTCTTTTTTTAAACTATAGATTTTCTTAGATTTCCGAATTTTACTAATTGCATAGAGGATGAGTTCTCCTACTCTGCCATGACTTAAATTAAGCTCTTTGCCAATAGTGCTAGTTGTCTGAGAATCAATAAAATAACGCTTCCATAAATAGAGATTTCTCTCTGTTAGTCTTTTCCCAAAAAGTGAATCTAGAATTTCACCATTGATCTCAAGATCCCAAAATTTAGGATCTGCTTCAGGTCTAGCTATTATTTGAATTAGCCTTCTTTCAAAAATCTTTTCAAAAGTCCGAGTGTCAGCGAGAACTTGACTCGTCGTAAGTCCTATCGAGAACGCTACTTTTTCAATAGTCATTTCAGGTTGATAGTAAGTATAAACACTTTCCACGAGTCTAGTTGTTACGACTCTTTTGAAACCTTTATGAGCTCCCACCTTAAAACCACCTGTAGTGAAACGATGCCCTGCTAATTCGACTTGACCTGATTCAATCAAGAATTCAAAGCGTCGAATCACATTACCCACAAGCTCTTTGGGGAAACCATTTTGAGTTGCAATCTCCCCTAAGCTTTTTCCTTCGATAAAGTGTCGAGATAGAATCTGAGAAGCATCCGTTTGATCTCCAGGAAATGGAAAAGTTCTGGTAAAGTCGCTGATCAGTTCTTTGAGGCCGACATCGTCGCTCGAAGACGGGATCTGGCCAAAAAGATCATCTGAGGAGTCTTCCGCTTCATCGGTTATATTTCCAACTGTCCGCATCCGTGAATCATTTTTCGCTTCAGAAATAAGTTTTCGCAGCTTTAAGTTTATTGATCCTTTCACAAATTGAGAGATATTCCCTCGTTCAGGGTCAAAGTTCGGTAAACTCTCGTAGACATGAATCATCAGCTCCTGAGCAACATCATCCGCATCTACAGATGGATACTTACGGGCTAGTTTTTGCGCATGAAACTGAGCTAATCTAGAGTAAGCACTATAAACGGATGGGAAAACAGTATCCACATCTTTAATTTTTGAACATAAAAGCGCATTAAGATCTTTTGGAGACACTCCAAAAGACTCAGAAAATCCAAAGATTGAAAGTAGAAGCCACACTCTATAGAGATGGTGTTTCAAATGATTTTTTCGGCGCATTTCAGATTTCTGATCGGTCAGTTTAAGTTTTCAATCGAGAAAAAGCATTTCAGGTTCCTGCTTGAGAGAATGTCAAGAAAATGTCGATTGTTACTCTATCTTTGAAATTTTTACTATTTGGAGTTGGATGGATGATTTTTTGTTTTTCGATTAATCAAAAGATTCACAATGACTGCAAACATCAGCATCAATGCAAAAATCAAAACACCATAGTTAAAAAAATGAGTTCGATCACTCACTGGATGAAATAACTCTTCCGTCAAAATTCCGTCACGATCCTGGGTTGAAGAAAGATGTCGCTCAGAAGAGTCTCCATCCCCAGAAGCCTGATTGACCTGACGAGGGCGATCTTTTCGAGTGCCATTTTTTGAAACGATTGTTTTGTCGTGATTACCCTTGGCTTTATTGGCGCTACGGCTTATGTCACTTTTTACAGTTTCAACTGACTGATCTTTTTTCAAAGCTGCCTGTGGGGAAGGCGCGGTCAAAACAGGGGCATGCTTTCGAACTCTTTTTTTAACCTTGACCTTATAACGAAGCGTTGTTCCATCCGGAAGATAGTCTGTTGCCTTGAGTGGCGGTAGAATCTCTTGATTATAATAAAGAAGAACTTTCCAATAATCAGGACGATTAAAAAGCTTTTTTGCTACGCCACCGAGTGTGTCTCCAAACTGAGTCACATACGTTCTTGACTCAACGCTCTCTTCAACAGCATAAGACTCCGCTTGGTTGGTATTTTCTTTTTCAGATGCTGATGCAACGTCAACATCAGCCTTCGCAAACCCACTCCCAGAAAGTGTCAAGAAAATGACGAAGAACGTAAACACAGAAGTAACCGTGTTTTTACAGGCAATCTTCGAATTTAATCTATTTAAATCTAGTTTGGATTGCTCAAGTTTGGTCGTCATGCCAAACGTATCGGAACAAAATCATCATCTCTGAATTTGAAAATCCAAGTCCTAAAAGACTTTCCCAGACAAGCTCAGTGTGGCACTCAAGCTGTCATCTCAAAAATAGATCCAATGGAAAACTTCAGTCGACAAAGGCTTTTAATAACTTTGCACGAGAAGGATGCCGAAGCTTTCGAAGGGCCTTCGCTTCGATCTGACGAATCCGCTCACGAGTGACGAAGAAATCCTGACCCACCTCTTCCAGCGTATGATCTGATTTCTCACCAATCCCAAAGCGCATTCTTAAAACTTTT
>CAYLWK010000013.1:0-3326 GCA_964387255.1 uncultured Oligoflexia bacterium | reverse complement strand
GAAAAATGGGAATCTACTGCAGAAACTTTGCGAAAAATTTATGGAGTCACTTCTCAGTTTCAACAGGTCAGCTTAGAGCTTGGAAACTATTTTTTTAAACAAGGTGAATTTCGAAAAGCTATTGGTTATTTTCGACAGTGTCGATCAGCTGATATTGAGCTTAGGAGCCAATGCATAGCTCGGTTTGCAGATAGTTTGTTGGAACTGGGTGATCGAGAGGGAGCTAAAGAGGACTATGAGAGAGTTGGATTTAAGCTAGGGCGAAAGAGCCTCACTTCACCTTACGTGGGGTATGCTCGTTTTCAACTCGCTTTGAAGACTGAAAAAGAAGCTCAGTTTGAGCCACTCGCACTTCCTGATGCCCAGCTACAGCGTGCTTTGCAGCAGCGGCTTGAATTTTTTGAAAGAATTTCAAAAATCTATCGGAAGGCAGCCGAAGCAGGCGGACCTTGGGGCATAGCTTCCTTGAGTCGCTTGGCGCGTTGGTCATTGAATTTTGCAGAAGACGTTGACCGGATCAATCCGCCAGATGAGTTTTCAGAGGAGCAAAAAGCAGGTTTCCGAAAAACACTCCGGACAGTGAGTCTTCCTATTCGAACAAAAGCTATTGAAACATTGCGGTCTGCTTATCGAACGGCTGTAAAGGATCGCATTTTGTCTAGTTACACAATTGATATCAGTCATGATCTGTCTGAATATCAAAAAGGTGTGATCGCTCCGGCTCAAGGGGGTCATTGGGAGTTTCGGCTGAGTCGTCATGATCAGACACAAACAATAGGGGCGATTCGAAAAAAATTACTGTCAAAACCGGATTCATCAAATGACTGGTTGAGTTATGGTAACGCGCTTTATCGTCAAGGTGAATTTCTTTTAGCAAAACTTTCGTATGAAAGAGCATTGGATTTAGATGGAAAAAGTGCGGACGCACGAAATAACTTGGCTGTAGTGAGTTTAAAGGAGCAAGGTGTCTCTGATTGGCTCTCAGCTCTTCAAGCGAAGCAATATCTTCGCCTGGCATTATCGCAATCAGGCGATCTGGATGCTGTGCGATGGAACATCGCGCATCTTTATGACTATTATCGGCTTTTTGGGCCTTCATCAGGTCTTTGGAGAAATCTTTTATCCAAAGAACGCACCAAGGAAACTTATCTTGGAAGCGCTATGAATCATATTGCGCTTCGAAAACAGCGATCGTTTCAGTCAGCACGTAATGCGTCGCAAAATTTCCCAGGAGAGCAATCACTTTTTCTGTTTCACTATTCAAATGCAGTCAGTCATTTTTTAAAATCAACTCGAGTAGGGATGGAAAAGTGCGGTGAGGCTTTGAGTGAAATCCCAAATAATGATTTAATAGAGTTTGAGAAAAAGGCTTATCAACGATTAAAAAGGACGTGTGATCATTGGAAAACCAAATTGAAAGAGTAAAACCGATTTATCGCGTCGCATTTTTTGTATTTATTTTGACTGCCGTGGCAGCGCTATTTTTCGCTCTTGGGCTATTGTTTTCTCAACCCAGTCTAGCACAGGGAAGAGGTGGAAAAAGTGGGAAGCGAGTGGTCTACCCTAAGAAAACCAATCTAGAGTTTGAGGGTATTAACATTGAAGGTGTGATTAATAATCCAGCAGAGTTTTATTTCAAACACCGCAAGCCTGAGCGTTTTAAATCTTTAGTGGATGTAAGGAAGAACTTTCATCGTGAGATGCTTCGTGATGTTGTGATGTCAAAGTAAGGTGATTCAGTATGGACTCAAAATCTTCATCTAAGAATAATCAATCACGTTCTGAGTCAACAGATAAAAACTGGATCACAGTGATTCAAGTAGGCGAAAAAACATTTCGATTTCAGAAAAAGCGAATTGTTATTGGTTCCGTAATTTCAGCAGATATTCGCTTAGTGGGAGATTCGATTGCTCCCATTCATGCCGTGATCGAATCTGAACTGAAAAAAGACAAAGCTCGAGTTTATGATATCGCTTCTGAGTCGGGGGTCCTAATCAATGGGTCAAAGAAAATCACAGCGGATTTAACTTCATCAGATGAGATTGCCATTGGTTCCTACCAACTTAAAATTAAGTTTGAGAAAGAAAACGAAGGTGTGATTCCCGACAAGATTTGGAAATCGGGAAAACAAAAACTTTTTGGAGATCCAAATGAAGATTTTACTCCGCTCTTACTAGAGTCTCAGTCTCAAGTAGATGAGATTTTTGATTATCGATCTACAGCTAAAAGAGCTGTCGAAGTGGTGATGAGCTGGAATGATACGATTTTAGATATTCAGCATTTTGTTAACCAATCAAGCGTTACCCTTGGCTCGGATGGTAAGTCTGATTTTCCGATTCCTCCAGTCAACGAGGTTGGAGCGTTTCCGATCGTGTCATTTTCAAAAGATCGGTTTAAACTCCATTCTCTTCCTGGAATGACAGGCGTTGTTCAACAAAATGGTGAGCTTAAAAGTGTTGCACACATAGGATCTGAGGTTGATTTTGGTGTGAATGATTTTGCCAAAATCACAATTCAGGGTGTTGATTTTTACATCAGTTTTACAGCAGCGCCACCACGGTTGAAGAAAAGAAAAGTGATTGAAAAAGATCCTTTGTTTCGACGCTATTTATTTTCTTCTTTAGCCTTTACGGCATTCCTACTTTGGCTGATCTTTCGGGTTGAGGCTCCACAAACAGTTGAAATAGAGGAGCTTCCCGATCGAATTGCGACGATTTTGTACCAACCCGAAAAATTCACTTCTTTTATCAAGCCAAAACCGGCACCTAAACAAGCAGATTCCGAACCTCAGCCGACACCCCCAAAGCCAAAGAAAAAGCCGCCTAAAAAAGTGACTTTGGATATCAAGCCGAATCAACAAAAAAAGCTCAAAAAAATACCGAAGCAACTGGAACTTGCTGAAAAAACAGTGAAACGAAAGAAAAAAGCTGCAAAAGTAAGTGAGCGTAAATCGAAAGCTCCAGCGCGGCGACGTCAACAAATGGGAAATGAAGGAGCGGGTGCTCGGGCGAAAGGGGCAGAGGGAAAACGAGGGAGTTCACGTTCAAAAGTGCAGGGAGATCCTCAGAATCGAGCCTCAAGAGCCTCTTCTACAGGCAAACCTGGCACGGGGGGGGGTTCAAAAAGCCAGGTGAGTGGCGAAGGAAATTTAAGCTTCTTAAAGGGAGCTGGTTCTAAGATTCAGAATCTCTTAGGCAGTGCCACAGCTGGGTTGGGAAAAAGTGGTTCCAAGCTCAAAGGCTACGGAGTCTTTAATACGGAAGGCAATAGCGGGTTAGCACTTTCGGGGAAAGGACGCGGAGGAGGCGGTTCGGCTGAGGGGTTAG
>CAYLWK010000012.1:0-2968 GCA_964387255.1 uncultured Oligoflexia bacterium | reverse complement strand
TTTAAATCCGATTGAGAGGCCTTCCAGTTTAAAAGTTCCCGAGTGCGTTTGGCATCACCTACCAAACGGGGTGGATCACCCGCACGGCGTGGACCAATTTTAAGAGGAATCGGCTTTTGCGTGATTGTTTCCGCCAGTGCATGCACTTGTTTCACAGAATAACCTTGCTCAGTGGAGCAATTCAGCCCCTCACAGACCGAATGTTCATTGAGATACTCAAGAGCAAGCACATGTGCAGATGCTAGGTCATTGACGTGGATGAAATCTCGCACACAAGATCCATCTTCAGTGGCGTAGTCATCTCCAAAAAGTGTGAAGGCATCTCGCTTTCCTTGTGCGGTATCAAGAAGTAACGGAATTAAGTGAGATTCTGGAAAGTGGGCCTCTCCAAGATGCTGATCAGCAAGAGCTCCTGCGGCATTAAAATACCGAAGCGAAATTGAGCGAAGTCCATAGGCTTGATGGAAGTCTTTGAGCATCTTCTCAACGAGGTGTTTGGTCTCTCCATAAGGATTCATCGGCACTTGCGGGGCATCATCGCGAATCAGATCTGTTTGAGGAGCTCCATAGGTCGCAGCGGTGCTCGAAAATACGATGCGATTGACTTGAAACTTTCTCATTGCGTAGAGGAGATTCAACGTGCCTAAAACATTATTTTCATAGTACCGAGCCGGCTCTTCCATCGATTCTTTAACTTCCGTGAGAGCCGCAAAATGAAGGACCGCCTCAAACGAATGCGTTTCAAATAAAGTTTCAACTTCATTTCGATTCCCAAGATCACCCACCTCTAATGGGCCAAAACGAACCAACTCCCGATGTCCTTTTTTTAAATGATCAAAGGTGATGGGCTCATACCCTGCTTTTTTAAGAGCATAGCAGGCATGAGACCCGACGTATCCTGCACCACCAGTAACTAAGACTTTTCTATTCGGCATCTTTGACTTTCCCTCTCACTTGAGCTGGATTGCCAAACACAATCTCAAAGTCGCCCACGTCTTTGGTGACTACAGATCCAGCGCCAATCATTGCTTTTTTGCCAATGCGAATTCCGGGAAGAATGGTGGCATTTGCTCCAATGCTCGCCCCTTTTTCCAGCACAGTTTTTGGATAAGGATTTACAATCACTTTGCTTCGTGGAAAAGGATCATTTGTAAAAGTTGCATTCGGGCCGATGAAGACATCATCTTCCACACGAAGTCCGTCCCAAAGTTGCACTCCATTTTTGATCGTCACTCGGTCCCCAACGATGACATCATTTTCAATAAAAACGTTCTCTCCAATATTGCAGTCTCGTCCTACCTTTGCCTCTTTCAAGATATGACTGAATGCCCAGACCCGCGTATTCTGACCAATCGACTCGGAATCGCACAGTGCTTGGGGGTGAATGAATGGAAGGTGATCTGGACTCATGAGATGACCATAGCGTTCTCATGAGGGTCTGTAAACGGGAATGGAGTTGAGAAAGCGTTGAGAGAATGCCATGATGAGCACCATGAAACTTCTCGTGACAGGTGTTGCTGGTTTTATCGGCTTTCATACAGCCCGACGACTTCTGAAAGAGGGGCACGAGGTTGTGGGGATCGACAATTTAAATGACTACTACAGCGTGCAACTCAAAAAAGATCGGCTCTCCCTATTAAAAGAAAATGATCGATTTTCTTTCGAGTCATTCGATTTAGAAAATGCGGAAGCGATGCAAGCATTTTCTAAAATTCATGGAAATTTTTCAGGAGTGATACATCTCGCTGCTCAAGCAGGTGTGAGGTACTCATTAAAAAATCCACAAGCTTATATTGATTCAAACATCACCGGTTTTTTAAACCTTTTAGAGATGCTTCGCAGAAGTGAATCTTCAGATAAAACCCACCTGGTCTATGCATCGACGAGTTCGGTCTATGGGTTGAATGAGACATTGCCGTTTTCTCCGCATGCATCTGCTGAGCATCCAGTCTCACTCTATGCCGCTACTAAAAAGGCAAATGAGATGATGGCTCATAGCTATTCTCATTTGTTTCAGATTCCAACAACTGGACTTCGGTTTTTTACGGTCTATGGTCCGTGGGGACGTCCAGATATGGCCTTGTTTTTGTTCACGCGTAAAATTCTTCAAGGAGAGCCTATTGAGGTTTTTAATCAAGGTAACCATGATCGAGATTTTACCTATGTGGATGATATTGTGGATGGGGTCGTGAGAGTGGCTCTGAATCCTCAAAAAAAATCAGACCAGTGGAATGCAAAAACCCCCGATCCAAGTTTAAGCTCAGCACCCTATCGAATTTATAATATTGGAAATCATCGTAAAGAAAAGCTCATGCGCTATATTGAGGTGATTGAATCCTGTTTGGGTAAAAAAGCTGAGATTCAATTTCTTCCGATGCAAAAAGGTGATGTGCCTGCGACGGATGCTGATATCGACGACCTTCGAAATGACTATGGATATGAACCTCAAACACGTATTGAAAAAGGGATCGAAGCATTTATTCAGTGGTATCGCAGTTATTATGAAGTTTGATGGAAGTCACTGAAGGTCCCGATCAATGAATCCTGTATCGAATACGAATACTCAATCCTCAGAGCCCTCAAAGAGAATATTAATATTCAAACTAGGTGCCATAGGTGATTGTGTGATGACATTGCTAGGGGTGCATCGGGCGCTTCATCAAAATCCAAACCTGAAAGTGACTTGGGTGGTGGATCCTGGGTTCGTACCAGTGATTCAATCACTGTCGCTCCCAGCTGCGATTCATGTGATTGAAGTGTCGTGGGCGTCATTTCTTGGAAAAAATGGTCTTTTAAATCAGCTGAGAACTTGGATGCGCCTTTGGGTCCAGCTCGCTAGAAGCTCCCTTCGGGAGCAATTTGACTTAGTTCTTGTTGCTTATCGCGCTCGAATTTATGAATGGCTTTTACGCCCCTGGGTGCGAACTCGTCTTTTTAAAACGTTTCGAAGAGATCTTAAGCCAGGAGA
>CAYLWK010000011.1:0-4945 GCA_964387255.1 uncultured Oligoflexia bacterium | reverse complement strand
CCCTCTGTGGTCGCAACCGTGTTCCCTAATTTAACGAGGTATCCCTCAGTGGTATTGAGTCCATAAGTCGCAATCATCGACGATCCAAGCGACTGGTGTGTCACATAAACGATGGTTGAGAAACTCTCCTGGTCCACTCCAAACAGTTCTGCTGGATTGTTCATTTCAACCGCTAAGCAACCAGATAAAGTCATCCCCAGGATCACCAGCCCAATATTGCTATGACAACTACTAAAAGAGTTTCGTGGCTTTTTTAAGAGCCGATGTTTCTTCCCAATACTTCTGGAAACATCGCTCACTATTTTTTCAAGTCCCAATCGATCTCCATCTTCTTATCCGATCAGTGCTGATTTTGAACGAACCCATCGAATAAGACTGCTTTTATTAAATATCTTTTTCTTACATCTCAATCACGACCACATCTGAGATACTATAGCCAGTTTCTTCAACGTCAGCTGTGTTGAGATGAGTAAGCGTGCAATCTCCATTAATCTGAAAGATTTCAAGTGCAGTGCCTTGATAGCCTACAATCAAAATCTCACCATCCGGGGTCATCGCCAAATCTCTCGGTGAAACACTGGCAAGATCCTCATCTCGAGTCGAAAGTGCCGTTAGGTTTCCAGTACTCGGATTCACTGAAAATTGTGAGATTGACTGTCCAGAATTGTTTACCGTATACAAACAAGCTCCATTAGGGGTGACCAAAAGTTCCTCTGGAGCTGTATCTGTTGCATAATTGGCAAGTTCAGCGGTAGAAGGAGTGCTCCCTGTGGTGATCGAATGTTGATACACAGCATTGGCGCTCACCGCAGAAACATAGAAGACATCAAGCGATGGATGCACTGCTAAATTATTAGCGTTGACAAAACCAGAGTAGGCATCATTGTGCTTGTTGTCGAGACTCCCGTCGCCGTTAAAACGATAAACATCGATTCCAGACGCAAACATAGATCCTAAGGAAACAATCAAGTTACTTTGATCATTCGAAAAGCCAATGCCGTAGGAAATCCCTTGAGCTGCAGTTAAAGCAATGTCCGCTCGGTTTATCAAGCTCCCAGAGGAATCAATGTCAAAGCGGGTTAAGTTAGCTCCATTAACAGTTGCATAAAAATAGCTTCCTGAAGGATCGATCGCTGAATCTATAAACGTCGCACCGATTGCATCGGACTCTTGAAAAGTCAAGTCTCCATCCGATCCAATCGTAAAGAAATCAATATTATTGGCTCCATAGTGACCTACATACAGGTACTCATTGTTCAATACTGACATCTCAGAGGGCTGATTTTCGGAGGTTGCTATTTTCGTTCCAATTTCTGTGAGTGTTCCATCTGTTTTATTCAATTCAAACTTACCAATCAAGCCATCTACAAAAGTTTGATAGCTAATGTATAAAATGGTTTTCGAACCTGACTGACTGGTGTTGCTATTTCCATCCAAGTTTGCAGGGTTATTCATATCAATGGCAATACACCCTGAAACCAAAATCATGAGACTGACAGAAACTAAATGAGACAGAAACTGAGTGGTTCGTCCCCTTGTCTTCTTTGTTTTTAAATCTTTCATTTCTATTCCTCCAACGTACCGCTTTTTTTAAATGAAAAGGATGACCTTTTGCTTACTCCTAGTATACTGCATCTGACCCCCCAAAATAGTGTGTCCTCAAACACACACCCAGTTTTTTACGTATAATAAACAAGTGGTTAGTAGAAATATTTCTAGAATGTTAAGTTTTGTTTGTTTTGATTTGATGATTCTTTAGTTTAGAAACTAATTTGATCATTTCACGCTAAAAGCTCAATCCCCTCAAAGGGAGTCAGCTGATTTAGCTCAATCGCAAGTGGACTCGAAGAAGTCTCTTCAAGGGAATTGCTCTGATCTTGCTTTTGTTGAGACTGAATGGTCATGATGTGTGACTTTAAAGCAGTGAACATCTCAAAGTGAATTCCGTACTCATTTTCTTGTAAAACGACTTGTTTCGCCTTTTGACTTTTTAAATTAATCACAAGAGGCGCTTTAAGATTTGCACTCATCTTCGTAATATCATGTGGGGGAATAGTCAAAATTCCAAAAACAGCGGCATGTGCACCAATTTTTTCCAACTCAAGCTCACGCTGATCAGCAGCAGAAAGCTTCACACGATAGTCAGGCTTATATACTTTAGGCTCTAATAACGGGAAGGCCATGTCTGGGCGATCTAACGATTGCAACCAAACAATCAAAGTCTCATCACCTGGATCAACCACAACAAAATTTTGATACTCTGAAAAACCAATGATCCCACGCTCTATCCGAATGACTTCACTTTCAGCCACTTTGAGCTCTCCAAAACGTCCTGTTTTTACGATCACGCTCGAGGTCCTCTCTTTATTCCTTGTATTTATCTACCATCATCCACTTTGGTGATTTTTGCTGCTGCTTCATTGAGGTCGTCAACCATCCAAAATCAACTCTTTAAAACCTTAGACACTTCATCTGCGCCAGGAGCAGAAGTCACTGATTTTTGATTTTGCTCTTTGATTGCTGTGTAGACTTCTTCACGATGAATTTTCGTTTCCTTAGGAGCCTGGATTCCCAGCCTCACCTGCTTCCCCTTAATTTGAACCACGACCACCTTTATATGGTCATCAATGGCAATGCTTTCGCCTAATTTTCTGGTCAATACTAGCATAAGATCTCCATCTCTTAAGACGTTAGGTGATCCATCACAAACTCATCAATAATCTAACGCCCTGTATCTTGCAACCTTTCTCTTTTACCCGAGAAAATCGATCAATGTTGGTTGAACGAGTCGGGTTGAACTACTGAGAACACTTTTAAACACAGTCTCTTCACGTGCAATATTACCTAAAACCTCTGCCATATCAGCGTCCTCTAGGACAGAATTAAGCTCAGCATTGGTCAGATTATGTCGCTCCATTGCATTAATCGAACCCAATAAACCCGACACTCTTGAGCCAATCCTCGAGCGTGAGGCCACCAAAGTAGCGTGAAGCTTGTCAAATCGTTCCAGAGTATTTCTGACTCCATCGAGGTCTCCCGTAAGAAGACCGATTCGTAGGTTTTTGAGTTCCTGAAAGACATTGATATTCTCTTGTCCAGTGTGACTCAATGAACCATCTGCATTCAATTTAGGAGGCGGCACTTCTTCAGGCTCTTGCCCCTGAGCTTTTGCTTCAAGCATCTCTTTTTGCTGAAGATTTTGGTAATCAACGGACTTTTCAGGGTTCGTGTTGAAGACGTAAATTCCTGGAAGATTCATGGAAAGAAAAACATCCTTTCCTATCTCGACCATCATTTCTCCGGCATCGCCCTGATACCGCCCCTCAACATTCACAGGCGGTTGATCTGTTTGATATCCTCCGAAAAGATAGCGATCACCAATACGAGTATTGGCTGCAGACACCGCTCTTTGAAAAAGTTGTGCGACCTCTTCGGCAACACCAAGTCGGGTCTCATCTGTTGAACTAGCACCACTGGATTGATTGATTGCAATTTCTTTCGCACGATTAATGACTTCAACTAACTCGTCAACGGCATGATCTGAATTGTTTAAAAATGCTTCTGCCAACTTTGCATTCCTAAAATATTGTTCATTATTCACCTTATCTGTCCTTATTTCTAAAACTTTTGCTGTATCAACAGGGTTGTCAGATGGTCGATTCAATTTTTTCAAAGTCGCAGCTTTGTTTTGTAACTCTTCCATCCTTCCACGAGAAGTCTGAATTGTATCTCGAATGGTATTAAAGTTCGTGTTCTGAGTGACTCTCATCTAAATTCACCTAGTTTTTAATCGAAAGGATACTATCCAAAATTTCTTCTGACACTTGAATGACCTTTGCTGAAGCATCAAATGCGTGTTGATACTGCAGTAAATTAGCTGTTTCTTCATCAAGCGACACACCTGAAACCTGATCTCTCATTTTTTGTAAGTGAGTCATCACATTCTTTGTCTGTGCCAAAGATGCACGATTGCGATTTCTGACAATACCAATATCACTCACAATTGAATTGAACCAATCATCCATCGTCGCTTGTCCATCATTCAAAAGACGATCATACTGAAGTTGGGAAATCGCAATAGATGCCCTATTATCTCCAGGCGCATTCAAATCAAAACCTGTAGCAATGTTATTCGTATTCATCGCAACAGCATCGGAAAGTTTCATGTATGCGGAAGCTCTCTCCTTGGTTGCAAGATCATCGAAAAAAGGAATTCCCTTCATACCTTCGCGATTCACTGCTTGCATATGAATATGGTTTACATTTTTTGTAATGGAATAAGCTAAATCATCCAAACGATCTAAAACTGTGTTAAGCGTTTGATCTCGAACAGCAATTAAACCTCCAAGCTTTCCACCTTTAATTGAGTGGGTCACGACCGAGTTTGCACTTGCAGAGGTTCTTAATTCCAATGAATTCTCAGGCTGTCCTTTTTCTGGCTTTGCCTGAGTGCGCGCCACTTCAAACTTCTGAGCAATATTTCCCGTGACCAGAGGACCAACACCTTTTATATCAACATTGATTCCGCCTTTTCCATCTTTGTGGGTTGAAATTGCCATGTAGCTTGCAAGACGACGTAACAGTAAGTCTCTACGATCTTTTAAATCATTCGGCGAAGCTTTTCGAACCTCCATCGCCCGAATCCTTTGATTCAAGTCAGCTACTTCATCCGTAATCGCATTGATTTCCGTCGAATACGCGGCAATCCTAGAATCAATATGAGCTTGAACTTGTTCAACCTCTTTACGAAGACGCCTAAAATCATTAGTAAGCGCATGAGTGGCTTCTCGAATAGACTGTCGAATGGCTTCATTGTCAGGATCATTTGAAAGTTTTCTAAATTCGTTAAAAAATCGAGACATGATACGATTTAGCCCATCGCCATCAAGTTCGTTGAACACTTCTTCAAGTTGCTGTAGCGCAATGTCCTTTTCCTCAAAATGAG
>CAYLWK010000010.1:0-7333 GCA_964387255.1 uncultured Oligoflexia bacterium | reverse complement strand
TTATATTCCTCCTAATACAAAATGCCCAATGGAGTTATCAACTTATTTTAGAATTAATGCGTCAGAGACAGGTCAGTTTGAAAGAACATTAATTATTGCAGACAAGGGAAGCTACGTTAGTTATTTAGAAGGATGCACTGCTCCGATGAGAGATGAAAATCAACTTCACGCCGCGGTCGTTGAATTGGTAGCGCTGAAAGACGCTAACATCAAGTACACCACAGTTCAAAACTGGTACTCCGGCGATAGCACTGGAAAAGGAGGAATTTATAATTTTGTAACCAAGCGGGGTCGCTGCAAAGGAGAACGATCTAAAATTTCTTGGACTCAAGTTGAAACAGGCTCAGCAATCACTTGGAAATATCCAAGCTGCGTGCTCGAAGGAGATTCATCAGTCGGTGAATTCTATTCCGTCGCAATTACAAATGAAAGGATGCAAGCCGACACAGGAACAAAAATGATTCATTTAGGAAAAAACACAAAAAGTAGAATTCTTTCCAAAGGAATCTCAAGTGGTCACGGGCAAAACTCTTACCGAGGGGCTGTGAGTATTGGTAAAAATGCAACAGGAAGTAAAAATCACACTCAATGTGATTCACTCCTGATTGGAGGAAACTGTACTGCAAACACCTATCCTTTCATTGACGTTAAAAATAAGTCTTCCGTAGTTGAACATGAAGCTACCGCTTCTAAGGTTTCAGACGAACAACTTTTTTATCTCCAATCTAGAGGATTGTCAGAGGAAGATGCAACGAAACTAATTATCAATGGTTACTGTGAAGAAGTTTTTCAACAGCTTCCGATGGAATTTGCGATTGAAGCCAATCGACTTCTCGATCTCAAGCTTGAAGGCTCGGTTGGTTAATTTTTAAGCCTTTCTTCGCACCAGTGATCCCAATCAAAAGAAGGAGCTCGATCGATTCGATCTCTAAATCGCTTCTGCACCCACTCAAACTGTTTAGTGAGTTGAGTTTGAGTCTTAGCAATCTCTTCGCTCAATTCTAACGAAGCTTCCAAAGCCTTTCTATGAGTCCCAGGACCATATTCTAAGCTTGAGAAAAACTGGACAGCTGACATGAGAGCATTACCTGAAATCATTTTTTTTAGAATAAAATTTTGATCACTTAGTTTTTTTTGACTGACAGCAAGACGAAATGAAAGAGCCAAAGTGCTTTCTTGGTGATGTTCGGCAAGAAGAGACGCCAATCGAAGTACTCGATCTGAAGTAAGCCAGAGCGGATGCTTTTGCTTTAAGTACTGAATTGAGTTGGGCGATCTTAAATAGTGAATTAAAAATTCTAGAAAAAGCCCAAATTCTGAGTTTCTAATTTTTCTTTCTTGAAACGTCTTCCACTCCTGAAACAATCCAGTTTCTCCATCTAATTTTTCAGACAAAAGAAACTTGACGCACCTAGGTTCTGCAAAAAGGACTTCTGACTGTTTGAACCGAGGTGTGGTCTCAAACTCAGGCTTTAAGGGAATTTCACGTTGAAGCTTTTTTGAGGGCACTAGCAACGCCCACCCTGCTTCCTCATAAAGCAAATGAAAAAAATTACTTTGAATCCCTCGATCAAAAAACCCAGTGTCTCCATGTGTTGAAACAACCATGACCCAAGAATCATTCAGATGAAGCATCTGCTTTAAAAATGAATTGAATCGATTCTGTGAATAGCTCGCAAATGAATAATCTCTTAGAAAATTAAATGGATATAAAATATTAGTTCGGCCATCGATCACCACCTTTGCCACTGGGCCTAAACGATAGATCAAATACCCACCCACTCGATGCGTATTAAAAATTGCACCAGAAAACTGATGTTCAGCTAAATAATCTGCGATTGCAACAGGATGTCGAGGTTTAAACGAAGAGGAATACGGAAGAACGTTCAGGGCAATCTGAAATAATTTCATCCCAAACCCAATACAAACCCCAAGATAAAGCAATTCATAGAGTCGTCTCCTAAATAAAGAAGGAATGCCTGGAACCCTCAACGAAGAAAACTCATGGCGTATAAAATAAACGCCAATGGGTACCCCTAAAATGACAAGATGAGGAAAGGCTTTTAGATAGATTGCTGTCTGGTAAAGTAAAACGCCTAAAACTACGACAGCTAGCCAAAACCGTCGGTATAAACAAAACAATCCTAAAATCAAAAACGCTACCCAAGTCACCCGATGTAATAGAGGTGCTTCATGAATCGGGGTTGGAAACATTTCACTGATAAGCACGGACCATTCCCAGGTCATGGTAAGTAGAGGAGCAAACGGATGACTAAAAGAAGGGTTTAAAAAACCTAATAAAAAAGAAATAGCTCCGACCGTCACCCATCGTAAAAACTCATTTGGAAAACGAATGGACCGATGAATTCCGAAAGCTCCTAAAACGAGATAGCCCATCACACAGCTGACATGAATCCAGGTCCACCCCCACAAGAACCCTAGTAAAACGAATGCTTTTTTCCAGGAAAACTCTTTCTCTAAAAACTGAAGCGCCAGCAACATATAACCAATGTCTAGTGGAAATGACATGGTCTCAGGACGGGCAATCAGTCGAACGCCAACACCATAAAGAAGAACCAATGAACTTAAAATCGAGAGTCGCCAAGGGAGATTTTGGTTTTGACAAACCCTCATCCAAATCAAGATCGTAGCAAATCCAAAAATCCATCGGTAACCGGCCACACCCCACTGAAGTCCAAGTAACTCAGTCAATCCGTAGATGAGGCTTTGAAACCCGAGAGTCATGGTGCCGATAGGTTTATTGAAAAAGGCAACACTGTAGTGATCAACAAAAGGATTTAGCCCTTGTTCGAAAAACTCACGGGCTGTTGCAATGTGCCAGTACAGGTCGTAGCTTCCGATATAACCTATGGATAGAGAGCTGATAAAAAAAACCGAAAAAGCCAAAAGACTCCAAAAAACACCCTGGTTCTGTAGCCAAGCCGTTTTCTTGATCACACTGCCTTCACATCCATCCAATTATTGGCAACACCAATATTCACTTTCAAAGGGACCTTTAGATCCAACGCCTCGGTCATGCCACGATTCACGATCGCTGCAACATCATTCTGCTCTGACTCTAAACAATCAATGACGACCTCATCGTGAACTTGAATAATCAGTTTTGACTTTACCTGCAGCTTGTTAAATTCTTCACTAATTCTAATCATTGCAAGCTTCATCAATTCAGCAGCGGTCCCTTGAACCGGTGAATTCATCGCCATTCGCTCTGAATTTTGACGAATCATGGGATTCTTTGAATGAATTTCCTTTAGATAGCGTTTTCGACCGAGAAGCGTTTTCACATAGCCATCTTCTTTTGCTGATTCAATCAAATGATCCAAGAAAGCTTTTACTTTTTGATAACGATTGAAATAGCGATCGATAAAATCTTTTGCCTCGGTTCTGGAAATTTTCAGTTCTTGTGAAAGACCAAAAGCAGTTTTTCCATACATCAATCCAAAATTAATAGCTTTAGCAATTGAGCGTTGTTTTGAGTCTACATCTTCAAGGCTCACACCAAAGATATCGGACGCCGTCTTACGATGAATATCTTCATCGTTTTGAAATGCTTCAACCAAGCGTGGATCCTCACTCATATGAGCTAATATTCGAAGCTCCACTTGACTATAATCTGCTGCGAGTAAAACTGAGTCATCGCTTGCGATAAAAGCTCTTCTAATTTTTTGGCCTCTCTCAGTGCGAATGGGAATATTCTGTAAATTAGGATGAGAACTTGAAAGTCTCCCTGTAGCTGTCCCAGTTTGATGAAAACTTCCGTGGATCCGTTTCGTCTTTGGATCTACCAAAAGAGGCAAAGGATCGACATAGGTGCCTTTGAGTTTACTTAACTCGCGGTATTGTAATATCCAATCTGCCACTTCGTGCTCTTGAGCCAATGCTTGAAGCACTTTTGCATCCGTTGAGTAGCCAGTTTTCTTTTTTCCTTTTGGTTTTAACTTCAGTTCCTCAAATAAAAACTGTCCAAGCTGCTTAGGTGAATTAAGATTAAATGGTTCATTTGAAAACTGGAAAATCTTTTTTTCTATTGCATTTAGCTCTTTTTGAAATTCTTCTGATAGATTCTCTAGGTACTTTAGATCAACCCTCACCCCTTCTCGCTCCATTTGAGTAAGTACTGGCACAAGCGGTCTTTCCACTGCTTCGTAATACTGAGTTAAACCTTCATCAGAAAGCAACTGTCGCATTCGAATCCAAAGGCGATAGGTATAAAGCGCATCTTCAGCAGCATAAGGACCTGCTTTATCAATCTCTACTTGATTAAATTTTATTTCATTCTTCCCTTTTCCACATAAAGACTCATAAGAAATCGGTTGATGATTAAAATATTTCTGACAAAGCCAATTAAAATTATGGCGATCCGTTGAATCCAAAACGTAAGAGGCTAGCATCGTATCATCACCGCTTCCTTGGAGCTTGATTCCAACATTGAGTAAAACGCTTTGATCGTACTTAAGATTTTGAGCAATTTTTTGAATCGATGGATTTTCAAAATAGGGTTTTAATTGATTCAGCACAACATTCAACTCAAGCTGCTTTCCAGAATCATGTCCCACAGGAATGTAGTATCCCACCCTCTCGTCCACACTGATCGCGACACCTACAATTTCTGCCTCTCGAGTGTTGAGTGATGTTGTCTCTAAATCAAAACAAAACGACTTCGTCTTCTCTATCAAACCGACAAGGCTTTTCAATGCCTCCAAAGACTGGACACATCGATAGTCATCATTCGATTGTTTGGACTGAGAACGATCCTCCCCTAATGAGTCGTCACTCTGAGCCGCCCATTTCTGAACGAGCGTTTTAAAGTCCATCTCTTTAAGAAACTCAGTGAGCTCTGAACTCACTCCAAATTGGTATTCAAAATCTTTCGTTTGAAAGGAAACATCAATCTGATCCTCAAGTGCCACAAGCTTCTTTGAAAGCTCCGCCTCTTGACGATGCATTTTAATCACTTGTCCTTTTTTTCCAGGAATCGCCCCTGCTTCAGCAGCTTTCAATACCGAATCCAAAGATCCATAGTCACCTAAAAGGTGAACAGCAGTTTTTGGGCCGATCGAAGGCACACCCGGAATATTATCAGAACTATCTCCAACTAAAGCTAAATAGTCTTGAATTTGTTCTGGTGTGACTCCAAATTTTTCAATCACCTCATCATGACCATACACTTTTTGTTTCATTGTATCCCAAATTGAAACCTGATCATTCACCAACTGCATTAGATCTTTATCACCCGTCACAATAACCACTCGGTGGTCTTGACTAGATTCACACCAACGCTTGGTCAAAGTAGCGATCAGATCATCTGCCTCGTACCCAGGCGCTCGAAAGGAATGAAATCGAAGAAGTTTCACAAGCTGATCTATCTGAGCAAACTGAGGAACTAAATCATCAGGCGGCTCCGATCGATTAGCCTTGTACTCCTCAAATAGCTCTTTCCTAAACGATGGCTCTTTTGAATCATAGACCACACCAACATACTTAGGATTTGCTTCATCAAGCAGCCTCTTCAACATCGTAGCAACACCATAGGTGGCATTGGTTGGCTCACCATTTCGATTTGTCAAAACACGAATGGCAAAAAAAGCTCTAAAAATAAAAGAACTAATATCTACTAAGAATAAAGTGTTTTCTGAGTTTTCCCATCTCTTGTCTAAATTTTTATTCATTGAACCAGCCGTTTTTTCAAGGTTAATGTCAGGATCAGAGCGGTAGTTTGGACTATCTTTTGGTTTTATTGTCTTTTTCTGTTTTGTCACGTTTTTCTTTTGGGTTTTTTTTACTTTTGGTGTTTTCTTTTTCTTGTTTTTGGGTTTTGACTTGCTTGTTTTTGCTTCTTTCTTTGGCTTTATTTTGACTTTCTTCATCTGAACTCGCCTTTTTACGGTTGGGGTTCGATTTCTCTTGAGGCTCTAGGGAGCTGACTTCGCTCACCTTTTGGGCATCACTTGACTGTTTTGAGTGATCCTCTTTGGGATCATTCTCTTTTTCCTTCACCACGATGGTGTCTGCCATCACGTCACCTAGTCGTTCTCTAGAGCTCATTTTAAAGAGCAAATAAATCTCCATTGCAATCAAAGGGAGTCCAATAATTGGAAGCACAATCCAGCCCCAAATAGGAATAATGGCAAAAAAGGTTGCCACTCCTATAGGAATGTTTCTTAGCAATGACTCCTTGAATCCAATCGGTTCTTTCGTCATTGCATTTTTTACAGTGATTTTGAGGAGGTGCTTTCCAACACTTTGATGCTTCAGGGGTCCAATTTTTAAAGCATCCGCAAAAAGACTATAAGCAAAGCCAATGAGTGGACCAATAAATCTAGGTAGCAACGCTCCCAGAAGAAATACAATCAGTAAGTCAATCGACTTTGCGATAATACGAGTTTGCGGTGTGGCTTTGATCATTTTAAAAAATATCGATCCAAAACATCTACAAGACTATGAATCGCAAAACTATGCGTTTCTTGTATTCGACTTGAGTTTTTACCTAATCGTGCACATAAAACGAGGTCAGACGCTTGAGCCAATGAACCTCCATCTCGTCCTGTGAGTGCGATTACTTTCATTCCCTTTTTCTTTGCTGCATCCACTGCATTTAAAACATTTTTACTATTCCCCGATGTAGAGATCGCAACTAAAACATCGCCCGCTTTTCCCAAGCCCTCTACTTGCTTTGAAAATATTTCATCATAGGCATAATCATTTGCTACGGCAGTTAAAATAGACGAATCCGTTGTGAGCGCGAGTGCCGGAAGCGGCCTTCTTTCAATCAACATCCGACCCACCATCTCAGCAGCCCAATGCTGTGCATCTGCCGCAGAGCCACCATTCCCACAAATTAAAATCTTATTCCCATTTTCGATGGCCTCGCCCAATAGGCCTGCCGCTGTTACCAAGTCTCGCCCGTGGCGATTCAGGAAATCTTCTTTGATCTGAAGGGACTCCTGATAGGTTTCAAATATATAGTTAAACGCTTGTTCATCCACTGACGGTCGGTTGACTGTGGTTGACATGATGATCACCTCTTTAATTTGACGTTTCTAAGACAAGCAGCAGAAAGCGTTGTGCATGAACTTTTCTACTACCAATTCTCTGAGCTATTTATTCCTGTTCGTTCGTATCATAATCTGGTGTCGAAAGAGTCGTTGATCATATAAAAACATCCCTCCTGGGTCTAGAGCTGTGTCTCACACTGAGTATTTGACCATTTTAATTATATTTATGCTCAGAGATGATGGATTTCATGGGGCAAACCTACCCAAAGTTCTAGAATCTATGGTATCTGAATAGCAATTATTGAGTTTAGTCAGTG
>CAYLWK010000009.1:0-6332 GCA_964387255.1 uncultured Oligoflexia bacterium | reverse complement strand
AAGTGGGTATTAAAAATTTAAAAGCATTCAGACCATTATTCTTAAGGTAGCGAAGGGCTCCAATTGAATTTCGAAGTCCATCTTGTCGTGATTGAGAGATTCCTAGCTCTGCAAAATCTTCATCTCCCCCTTGAACTAGATTCGAATGATTGTCCCAAGTGTGTCGATCAAAGCTCCCACGGGCTCGACCGGTCTTACAAAAACGATTTGCATTAGGAAACTGGCTTGGAGACGGCCGAGCGTAATAAGCTTCACCTCCAAAATAAGCATTTCCCAGAAAACCTTCTGGAGTGTCCATTTCTGCTATGGCTACTGGCTTACCATTTTTATCTCGAATGTATCGATTTGAGATGTGAAACGGTCCTTGAGAGTAAAGAGACTCTGGATCCAAGTTTGGATCTGCTGGACCCACCTGAACAACTTGGGCTTGGCCGTGAAGTCCTGCAATGGGACGGATCGACGAATTGCCAGCCCATCGGCTTTGATCAATCGCGATCTTACTTCCTGAATTTGCTTCGAAGGCCATCACCTGAACAAGAACATACTCGTTAGGAATAGGGGATCGAATGGGAGTGAATGCCAAACGCCATTGATTTCCGCTGCCACTACCAGCGTTGTCACCTAAAAAGATGGCTTCCGTCACAAACTGAACTAACGAATTTGGATAAGTGACGACCAGAAAAATAGCAATGTCTTCCCATGTTTTTGATCGCAGTCCATTATCGCAGTCATTCCTTTGTTGAGTACTATGACAAAAGGGTCCATCTAATATAAGTTTCTGTGTAGTACCCTCTGGAATGACCGAAGGAAGACCCAAACTACCATTCGCATTGGAGCCCGTCTGAAGTGCTCCCGTGGACGCTGTTTGGGTAGTTTGTGTTAAATGGTTGGAGTTTCCATTGGCTCCTAAACTAGAACCACCACCGTCGATTTCTGACGTTTCGCTGGACAATCGCTGTGCTTCTTGTAGAGCATTATCAAGTTCAACCTGCAATACCTCTGGCAAATCTTTTTTTCTATCTTGGTGTTTCTTTAGTGCTTCAAAAGGAAGATTGATGGTGTTTGCGCTTGGCGTGCAGCCCACGGCCAATGCAAGTGCTGCATATAAAAAAAGTCCAGATTTTCTCATGATTCCCCCGAATCCCGCGCCATTAAGGCTACCTTAGGATATCGAAAACACTAATTTTTTAATAGTGTGTATTTAAAGTCACAGGGGGAAGATTGGAGTGAAGTGCTAAGTTAAAAACTTTGAGCTGGAGCAATCACGGAACTTAAGGCAACAGAATTCCTAACACAAGATGAAAAAATAAGATTTATTTAGAATATGAATTTTTTAAATTTTTACGACAATAGAAGTGACGCAAAAAAAATCAGCTTCACTCTGTACAAACAAGGAGATCATCGAAAAATCTCCCTAATCTTTTAAATCTCAGGCAAAATCGAAGCGATGAGAAAGATAGTGCATGTGGATATGGACGCGTTTTTTGCCTCCATCGAACAAAGAGATCATCCTCACCTTCGGGGCCAGCCTGTTGCAGTAGGAGGGAATCCAAATGGCCGGGGCGTGGTTGCGGCTGCTTCATACGAAGCACGTCGGTTTGGGGTTAAGTCTGCAATGTCTTCAGCAAAGGCACTGAGGCGATGCCCATCGCTTCACTTCGTTTCAAGTCATTTTGAAAAGTATCAAGCGACAAGTCGAGAAATTAGGGCAATTTTTAATCAAGTGACAGAAATCATTGAACCTCTCTCGCTTGATGAAGCCTACCTCGATGTGACTGAAAATAAGCTTGGGCTTCAAAGTGCTCTTGAAGTGGCGCGTTGGATTCAACGTGAAGTATGGAAGCAAACTCAACTTACCTGTTCAGTGGGAATATCTCACTTAAAATTCTTAGCAAAAATTGCGAGTGACTTAAGAAAGCCAAACGGGATCACTTGTATCCGACCGGAAGCCGCAAACGATTTAATCAATACGCTACCCATCGAACGATTTTGGGGTGTTGGACCAGCCACCACAAAACACCTTCATTCACTTGGAATTTTCCTGGGGAGAGATTTAAAGTCCTGGGACCGCTCTGTTTTAGTCTCCCGTTTAGGAAAATTCGGAGGATTTTTACATGACCTTGCAAATGGCATTGATCCTCGGGAAGTCAAAGCGCGGTCTCGAAGAAAAAGTGTTGGGTCTGAAACCACGTTTACTAAGGATATTCAAACGATAGAAGACCTCAGTGAAAGCCTGTTAAAAAAAGCCACTCAATTATGCGATCACCTAAAAGACGCTGCACAGACGGTTCAAATTAAAATCAGATTCAAAGATTTTAAGACCATGACTCGATCCAGAACCTTAATCCACCCCACCAAAGACTCTTCGCTTGTTTTCAAGATTGCAAACGAGCTTTTAAAAGAAGCGCTCGGAGAAGAGTTTCATCCTGTCCGCCTCATCGGTCTTAGCTTGAGTCAATTTGGCGACCAAAAACAACTCACCTTCCCCTTCATAGACCCCGTTTCACCTTCTTCGACTTGAGATGACTTTAGGGCTTTTTCAATGATTTGAAAAAAAATGTCTCCAATCAGTGCACAATGACTCTACCCGATTGAAATCTAAAACTCGTGAATATCACAACGATTTTTTATCCTTAGATGCCCAAAAACATGAACAAACCACACCCGATAAAACATGACACATATTGTCATTTTCTAATTATTAATTTATCTTAATGTTTTGGGGTTAAGCTTCACTTGGGCGTAAGAAAGCCAAGCCCCATCGCGAGGAAACCATGCGACCTTTTCAAATTAGCCTCCATCCCTTTGGATTGATCCTTTCAAGCCTGACACTCATCGTGACTCTCACTGCCTGCGGGGAAGACCCACAAAAGGTTTTTCATGAGGAAATTGAAAAACTGGGCTACATCCCTTACACCACCCCACTTAAACATTCTGGAACGGGCACCTTAATTGGAGGGACCCCCAGCCTTCTACAGATTGTTGCTCCGCCAGAGCGATGTTTCCCGAAAAAATCTCTTTTCCAAGAAGAACTGACTCGCTTGCGATTTACCGATGAGACCACGCTAGCATCGAAACGCTATCAAGTGAGCGTGTCAGGAAATGCTCGCCTCGACCTCATGAAGTTTTTGAACATTGCTAATTCTGTTGGTCAAATAGGTGCTCATTTTCAAGATGTAAAATCAATTCATCTAGACATGAAAGGAGTGAAAATTGAGTACTTTGACTCCATTCTCCTAGCTAAACACTATCGAACGTCTCTTCCTGAGATCTGCAAAGACTTTCTAGATCATGTCGCCTTCATCACACAAACCATTCAGGTCTCCACCATGACCTTTCAGTTTGAGGATGAATACGGATATCTCATTGATCTTGATTCTAATCTTCCTACAAACTACATTAATCTAGGCTTAGGCATCGAGTATCGCGTCAGAAATCGCTTTCAACTTGAAATCCTCACTCCAAAATACGTCGGCTATCAAGTAGGAAAACTCACTCGAAACGACCGAGGACTCGCACTCCACCGTGCCTCACGGGTGGAAAAAAACCGGTTCATCTTCGAGCCTTTAACACTCTTCAAAACCCCCATATCCGTGCGTGACTTCCTTCTAGGAACCCGTTCAAAATCAACTCAAACGCAAGTTCGTGTAGACCTTGAAACTTTGATTGAACATGGACTCTTGCCAAAAAATTATCAGCGTCCCTGGTAACCTGAGCTTAAAGGAACACTGGATCAATCCTAAGAACTAAATCCTTTAAAATCCAGTACAGCTCGACAGTCGACAGGATAAACTCGCTTGGGAATCTTTTCGATGCCTCGCTGAAGTGCGATGACTAACGAACGAACCGTCCTAGGACTTTTAAAATCGGGCATTTCTCTCATTTTTTCCAAATGATGAACCAGCCCTTCTTTGGATGGAATCGCTCCAATGAGAGGATTTTTCTGAGTGAGTAAAAGGGGCATTCGAATCGTTAAAAAATCTAAGCCTTTATAAAAATAATCTGATCGTTGTTTTTCTTTTTTTGTTTCTTCTCGTATTAGAGCTATCAAGCTGTCCCAAGCCTGCTTCAACGTCACAGGATTAGTCTTGCGAGAGTGAGTTCGATTCCAAACACTTACTTTTTTTTGAATTCGATCGAACGCTTCACGCTCTCCTTTTTGAAAATAACTTTTCTTAGGCTTTTTTTCACGCTTAAGAGCGTCATTCAGACGTGAGGGAGTTTTTCCCGACTGATACCCAAGCGCCGTTTCTAAAACATCCACAGAAAATTGCTCATACCCTCCAATAATGTCTCGAGCTCGAATACTTCGCCGAATATGGGGAACCGATCCGATATTTTCAAGATAATATCGACCATTCATCGTCTGCTCAGCGAACGGAACAATCATCCCTAGCTCTGCACTTGTGATCGTATCTCGTTGAAAATAAAAAGGATTTGCAGCTCCCGAGGTGATTTCACCAAAGACCACAGCACGGTCATTCATACTTAAAATCCAAGGAACCAACTCACCGGCGCTAAAGTTACGCCTACTTTGAAGCACCAAAACTTTTCCTTCATAAGGCTTCACTCCGTCTTCCGGAAGAACAAAACCACTTTTAGACGACGTACCTTCGCCACCACTATCTAGATTGGGCACAGGCCCTGTATAGGACTCTCCGTTCTCATAGAGCTTTCTTAACTTGTCGACCCATTTCTGGTGTTGGATCACATCGGCAAATCGTCCCATGGGTTGATCTGTTGCTACCTCTTCAAACCCATCACTCATTTGACTGCCTAAATGCATGCGCCTTCGATTTCGTCTGTAGCTTGGTTCAAACGCAATGGCATTTAATAAATATTCAGAAAGTTTGATATTGGTCTCACCTGTATTAATGGGGTCTGCTGCAAAAAGGCTCAGAAGCTCTTTCACATAAGTCTCATAGCCACCGGTATTGTCATAAACATCTAAAATCACTAAATCGCAGTGTTGCATGCGACTCACAGCTTCTCTTAGCCAGCGGACTTCTGAATCGAGGGCTTCTGGCTCAGGATCAAAATCAGGGATGTGAAGATAACCAAACGTCTTCCCCTTATAATGAATTTTCATCGCTTTGAGACGATGAATAGGTTCAATGACTCCATGATCAAGGTAGCCTTTAAATTCTGAACTTTTTCTCCTTCCCGCTTGCCGAAGACCCCAACGATAAATTTCTTCAGGATCAGGTCGATTCGCTCTCTTATATATACGTGCGTATTCCTTTGAAACTGCCGTGATCCACTCCGCATTGATCAATGCACCGATGTCATCGATGGCAAACGCCTCAAGACCTTTCGTCTCCCGGATCGTTTCAAGACCTTTCAAGAAAAGACTGTGCAAAATCTCAGCACTAAACTGTTGGTCCAGCAGATCTACCGAAGGAGAAATCGTTCGTGCCACTTGAAATGATCGATAATATTCTTGATGATTCATCCAGTGGTATTGATTGCTAAACTTTCCGTGGAATGGTTCTTCACTCACGCCGTCATATCGAATTTCGGTATCATCTAGAACACGATAAAAGGTAAGTTCAATCGGCTCATCTAACGTTGGCTTTGGATAGAATGCGTGTGGCCGATAAAGCGTTGCCTCCAAAGCCATGTGAAATCGCGATTCAAACGTACCCGTTCCAGAGTAGAGCATCAGTTCTTTTGCTACCTCTTGAATGGGTCTTCCATTGATTTCAAGAATCTCGTCTCCTGGCTTCGGCACTGCGCGAGATCGCCCTGTTTGCTGCACTCGAGGATCAACTCGCTCAACAAAGAGTCTTCCTTGAGCTGCTCGCACCTGAATTCCAATATGAAATAAATCGAATGTGTTTCGATAGAGACTCACATGGCCATCCCAGAGCTCGGTGGCAAAGTAAATCATGAGTTGCTGAAACTGCTCTCGATTCAAAGCCTCTCGCTCAACTGCCGAATGAAAGCCTAAGTACTCTTCAGGCGTTTGTGCATTCTCAATCAAGTGATCGATCTGCTGAATCAGATGATCCAAGCTTAATCCCATCGCTTTTGTTTTAAACGCCTCACCACCCCAATGTGTTCTCAGTTCCTCTACAATGGACTGAAAAGCAACCCGCTGCTCTTCAACGGGCATTTGACGTTGAGCATGTGAATCAGATGTGTAACTTAAAAAAAATAAAACTAGAAATAGCCAGCGCAGACTAAAAAAATCGGCTTTTGGCTTGTCCCCCAGAGATGCCACTCACAAAACCCTCCCACCATTTCAAGAGGAATTAGCACATCAGAAACTCCCTGTCGAACCTCACAGATAAACCAGTTTATGGTAGAGTAAAAAAAGAGGTTTTTGATGA
>CAYLWK010000008.1:0-3178 GCA_964387255.1 uncultured Oligoflexia bacterium | reverse complement strand
TGCGGCTCATCAGATGATGCAAGTCATGGTTCCAGGAGACACATTATTTGAAGGGATTCGAGCGGTAAAGCCCGGAACCTTTTTGCGCATCAAAAAGTCCTCAACAGCCTTTGAAATTAATGAAAAAGTCTACTGGGATGTAGAGTTTCCAACTCAGGATGCTTATCCAAAAATGAGTGATGCTGAAGCCATTGAGCTTTGCCAAACTAAGCTGATTGAGTCGGTGGCCCATCGTCTGGAGGCGGATGTGCCGGTTGCATGTTACCTGTCGGGTGGCATAGATAGCTGTTCTATTCTAGGTTTAGCTTCAGCGGTGCAGCAATCGGCAGTCAAAGCTTTTACAATTCAGTTTGATGATGCTCGTTACGATGAAACTCACATCGCAAAAATCATGGCTGAAAGAGTGAAAGCAGATCATGATATTTTAGATGTTCAGAGTGATCATCTTTATGGAGATAATTATTTAAAGACTGTGTGGCACTCTGAGAGAACCTTTTACAACACGCTGGGTGTCGCCAAGTATTTGATGAGTCGAAGAGTGAATGAGTGTCAATACAAGGTCGTTGTGACTGGCGAAGGATCCGATGAATTATTAGGAGGCTACACTGCCTTTAAAAAAGACATGCTCCTTCATGGAATGAATGACTCTGGGGCGCTGATGAAAGAGCTTCAGGAGAAAAACAAGCTCTTCTCGGGATCGGTGATCAGTGATGAAACCATTGAGCATCCGAAATGGAACGAAGTCGTAGGTTTCACACCGTCTTGGTTTCAACCCTGGTTAGGGGTTTATGCTGAGGCAGAAAAGCTTTTTTCAAGTGAGATGAAAAAAGAACTCTCTGGATATGATCCCGCTGAAGAGATTGCAAATCATTTCGATCAGTCGATGTTAAAAGAGCGTCATGCACTCGATAAGGCTCAATATACTTGGATCAAGACGATGTTAGAGGGGCAGATCCTCAACTGGGGAGGAGATCGAGTGGATATGGCTCATTCCATGGAATCGCGTCCAGCATTTTTAGATCATCATTTTGCAGAAGCGGTGATTCGAATCCATCCAGACAAGCGGGTTCGAAATGGAGTAGAGAAGTGGGTTCTTAGAGAGGCGATGAAGAATATTTTACCTAAAGAGCTCTACGAGCGGGAGAAATTTAGCTTCATGGCGCCACCCGCACATACGGAAGAAAAGAAGATGAAAAATCTTCGAGCACTCATTGACCAGTATTTAAGTCCGGGTCAAGTAGAGGCACTTGGAGTGTTTGATCCCAATGCTGTCACCCATCTCATTGAGGAGTATCAAAAGCCATCGGATCATTCTTTACAAACGCGTCAAGACATTTTAATTAATCACCTTCTTGGGCTTCATATCCTAAATCAGGATGATTTTCTTACTACACCGAGCTTTAAAACTTCATAAACTTGAATGTGAGGGTGAAGCTAAGCGCAGACCTTGCTTCCTTTTTGGTAGGCTGGACGCTTTTTCATAAGATCAAGCCACTTATGGACAGAAGTGAATTTCTCGAGCTCCAAAAGTTTGCTTGCTTGATAAAACTCATCTAAGCAGGCTACCCAAGGGGCCGTTGCAAAATCAGCAATGGTCACCTCATTGGTCGCCACGTAAGGGCTTTGACTTAACTGGCGATCAAGCACTGCTAGAAGTCGTTTTGTTTCTTTAGTGTAACGCTCTAGTGCATAGGAGTGATCTCTTGGATCTTTTGCAAATTTATAGAAATGACCAAATTGCCCAAACATGGGGCCAATGCCTGCGACTTGAAAAAATAACCATTGATAGATTTTGCAGCGAACGGCAGGGTCTTTTGATGAGAAGCGTCCTGTTTTATCAGCCAAATAGACTAAGATGGCACCAGACTCCATGATGGGAAGTGGCTTGCCGTGATCACCTTCGGGATCAACTAATACTGGAATTTTTGAGTTTGGGTTGAGTTGAATGAATTCGTTAGAAAATTGCTCACCTTTTGTGATATCAACGCGATGGGCGCGGTAGTTCAGCTCCATTTCCTCAAGGGCGATCGAGACTTTTTGTCCATTGGGTGTGGCCAGTGAGTAGAGCTCTAGGGGTTTGGCGTTCATAGGAACCTCCTGATGAGGATTAAAGGTTAAATCAGCTTTCGGTGGACTAGAGTACCTAACTCTACTTGATAGCAAAAGAGCTTATTTTTTTAAAAACAGAAAGTGAATGGGCAAAGAATGATTCTAAATCCGTTTAATACCAAAATTGGTCTGGCATTGGGAGGCGGCGGTGCGAAGGGGATTGCTCACATCGGGGTTATTCGAGCTTTGATGGATGAAGATATCAAGGTAGCTGCGGTTGCTGGGACGAGTGTCGGTGCGATCGTTTCAAGTTACTTTGCATTTGGACAAGCGCTAGAGAAGATCAACGACTTAGGAGATCGTTTGAAAATGAAAGATGTGCTTCGGCTTAGTTTTAGTAAGCGAGGATTTTTAAGCACAGATGCCATTCGAAAAATGATTTTAAAAGACATTGGAGAAGTCAATATTGAGGATGCGTCGATACCTTTAGCGATCACAGCCACTGATATCCATGATGGAAGTGCGATTGTTTTCCGAAAAGGGCCTTTGGCACCAGCGGTGTGTGCATCCATTGCAGTGCCCGGAGTTTTTGTTCCTTGTGAGATCAACGGAAGATTGCTTGTGGACGGGGGGTTAACTCAGAATGTGCCGATTGATGCCCTTGATGACTTCAACATAGGGATTAAGGTAGCAGTCAATCTCAATGCGGTTCAAGACTATCCTGAAGCAGATAGCATGATTGACATTGTGGGTAATGCCATTGACATTGCAATTGACCGCAGAACTCAAGATCAAATGGAAAAAGCAGACCTTCCGATTGCCTTGGATCTCAGTCGCTACAGTCGTTTAGATAATTCAAAAGTGAAAGAAGAGCTCATTCAAATTGGCTACGATGAAACAAGAAAACATGTTCGTAAATTAGTTTGGTACCGTAAAGCAAATTTGTATTTTTACCTGAAGAAATTGATATCTGAAGTGATTCCTTTGAAAGTCCCCAGATTTTTGAAGCGTTGGTTTTCCTAAAAAAGCTAATGGAGAGAAACCAAAATTCGGCCAGGGCGAAGCACTGAAAAGTTGGAAAAAAGCTCGCTTTTCTATGCCGTTTTAGTTTTCGTAAAAAAAATTAAAA
>CAYLWK010000007.1:0-8161 GCA_964387255.1 uncultured Oligoflexia bacterium | reverse complement strand
TTCCTGGAGTCGTTGAGATAATCCTCCCCAATCAGTCCAGTGTGATTGGAACGATCAGTGATTTTAGCTATCTCATTGATCAGTTTGATAAAAAAGGCTGTCCCAAAAGAGCCAAAGTGAGCCTTGTGATTCGTCGAATGAGACAGTTAGGGAGTGCTTGATATGAATAAGTCTATTAAAAATTCACTCATGCTCAGAAGGTTACTAAAATCTGATAGCGATGAAGGGTTTTATTTTCCACACTTAGTCAAAAGTATACAATGCGAAACTCATATTGTTTATAAAAACGAAAAATTTCTGAAGTCAGTAAAGCATCAGGATCCCACAGAGAATCCATCGGGTGGTGCAAGAGTCGACTTCCGAAGTCTGAGAAGCAATGCTTTGAAAGAAGGTCATTACTCACAATTTGATTCAAGTGAAACAGGAGAGACGAATCCGGGACCGTTCAAAGACACCTATTCTTTTACGAAGCTCTATACGTCAAATACTAAGGGAATCATTGGTGATGTGATAGATGATGTCTCTGTTGCTCATCTGCCGAAGTATCGGTTTGACTACGAGGGCTTTATAAAAAAAGACACTAAAAATGAAAAAAATGGAGGAAGCTCTCTAGAGAGTTTGTTTTCACCAGCCTATGAAATGGATAAAAAAGAAAAGGTGCAAAGAATTCACTACTCTATTTCAAGTTCTCCCGTGGCAGTCTTTAGAAAGTCTTTTGGAAAGGATCCCAAAAGGACTGAAGCAGGGTTTCGATTGTTATGTGCTGGAATGATTGTGGATTTATCTAATAGCCTTGTTGATAAAAGTCAGCATGGTTACTTTGTTCAGGGAAGTTTTTCAGTCTTAGATTGTCGTTTAGACGTAGCGTTCGCTAAATCAGAAAATTTAGATTTAGGGCGATTAAAACCATCTTCAAGTGGAAAGCTCAATTAGATTTTTCCAGATTTTGTTTCCTAAGCATTTGTTTCCTAAGCATTTCATAGCTGGACATAATTGCCTTGTGATTAGATGGTTCAAAAATATGCGGCTCTTTTTCAAGTAACTTATGGATTTCTTGAACTTGTTTGGTAATAGGACGATCCTCAATAGTGATAAAAACATCCCAAAAGTGCTTTTGAATTTTATAATTATTTTGAATGCGCAGTTTTAAATCTGGGTGTTTTGTTAGGTATCGAATTAGTTCAAGCATTGATTGTGGAGATGCATAATAGAAGCCTTCAAAAGGAAGTACCGGCAAAAGTTTGTCAAAAAATGTCTTATAGATAGCTTGCATTTTTTCCGAAGGGTCTTGGAGTGCTGTCAGCACAAAGTCCAAAGGAACTCTTTCAAGCCATCGCTTGGGTCCAATCATGAGTCCATTATAGAAATAGGCGATTTTTTCTTTGTCACTTAAGTCTGAATAGGGTCTATCGGGTAGTTTTAGGCCTTGATATAAGATTGTCATGATTCTAGTCGCTTGCTCGGTTTTGAATCGATCAAACTCTCTATATTGATTCAGCTCCTTTTTTTCTTTCATGTAGTGATACAGCTTAATGAATCTAGCGTTCGATGACTTTTCAATCGCGTCAGTAAGTAGAGGATAGTAAAAGCGCTCAACATCTTTATTTTTTGCCGTTAAAAAAAAACCGCGCACTACCTGAGAAAGGTTGTACTTAGGCGTTGTTAAAAGATCTAATGTGAAATTATAATATGATTCCTCTCCCCAGTTAGGAAGCAACCCAGAACTCATGTATTCTGCAGTTTCTGAAGGAGTATAGCTTCCCGCGTCATCCAAATATTGATCGAGTTTTTTAATATCCTTCTGATCAAATAATTTAATGCTTTTTAGCGCATAAGGATTGTCAGAAAAAGCTAATGCGATAGAAATACAGTTGAATTCAGGGAGGTTTCTAGGCCCCTCGCCATATCTTTGAAACCCATAAAGTTTTCTAAGGTTTCCTTCAGCTTGCGCGAGTTTTAAGTGATCGTAAATGCTTTTAAAAAAGCTTGGGTCAACCTTTGAGATTTCTTTATAAAAATGGTCAATATCAATTTCGTCTAGCTTAATGGTTCGATCAGGTTTGTAGTTCTTTGCTGACTCACAGAGTGCTTGAACGTGATCTGAAGGTGTTCTGAAAAAATAGGAAATTGACCACACCATTCCGCTTAAAGAGATAAAAATAACGAGATTTCTAATGGTGAGCAACCTTTGGTAGGGTGCTAATGCCTTTCTTAGGTTAAGCCACAAATCTTTCACTTCTTGGCTAAGTGTTTTTTGATTAGAAGCACTTTCAAAGTGAGCGGGTTTTAATTTTTTTGCAAGATCATAGGATGTGATCACAAAGATACCTGCAAAAAACGGGAAGAATGCCATCACAGCAGCCCATGAAACGTGCAGCTCACCCCAAGTCGAGCCGATTAAAAACAAAGGTCGAGCGACGACATCAATTTTAGCAATTTCTTTTACTAATCTTGGCTTCCATTCCATAAAAATGGAAAGCATTAACGAAAAGATCCCTAGGAGGGTTGTGACCCCATAGGCCAGATCTGAGACCACATAGAGATTGAAGGGAGGCACAAGAGGTGTAATATGAGCCAAAAAACTTAAGAAGTACCAGGCCTGGGCAACTCTAAATCTTCCTGGAAATTCTTTGTTAAAATATATTAAAAGAAACATCTGCGATTTTATTTACTGTGAAATTTCAGTTGAGACCGTAACTTATCACCATAAGACGATCTGAAAAAGACAAAAAAGATCAGAAAATACGAGTGAGCCTTACGGGCTTGAATTTCTGGTTTACTCTCGGCAGTGAGAGGATTTTTGACACAATCATTTTCAGAAGTGGTTGTCGGTAGTAAACCTCAATTCAACTTAACTTGGATCCATGGGGATTTCTATGAGAAGCGCTGTTGAAGCTTCATGGCTTTTCACGCTAAGGTCCTGGATTTGGCTCAATCCTAGGGCATCCTTTTTATTCAACTCAGTTTCATTTACTGAAATCTTTCCTTGAATTAAAAAGACATAGACTCCATGATTTTTTGAATGAAGTTGATAAGAAAGAGAGGAATTATCACTCAGGTCGGCTAGGTAAAACCAAGCATCTTGGTTTATTCTGACGCCGCTGCCAGATTGGCCTAAAGGTCCAACAACTTCTTGCCATTGATTCTCTCTCTTTTTTGAATCAAATTTCTTCTGCTCGTATCGTGGTTGGATTCCTTTTTCTTTTGGGAACACCCAAATTTGTAAAAAGTTGACCTCGTCTCGGTCTGAGGCATTATACTCCGAGTGAGACACACCCGTTCCTGCAGACATCATTTGAACTTCATTTTCCTGAATCAAAGTCTCATTGCCTTCAGAGTCTTTGTGACGAAGAGAGCCTCGAAGTGGGATGGATACAATTTCCATTTCACGGTGAGAATGAGTGTCAAACCCTCGAGATGGCTCAACTGTGTCGTCATTTAAGACACGAAGAAGACCAAAATTTTCTCTCGCTGGATCATAAAAGTGAGCAAAACTAAAGCTGTGAAAGGATTTTAGCCAACCGTGATCTACTTCTCCACGTGTTGATGACGGATAGAATCTTACTTTCATTTAGATGTCTTTCTTTTGAATTGACTTATAATCGGATCGATTAAATCCGTATTTATGAATCATTTTATTGATTTGTCGAACTCCAAGTCCTGCAATTTTTGCTACTTCTGTGATGTCTCCATGAAACTCGGCTAGAAGCTTTGAAAGGTATTGCCTCTCAAATGACTCAATCATACGATTTCTAGCCTCTGGGAGAGGCAGTTCACTATTGAGTGAAAACAAAGCACTATCTGAAGAATTCTCTACTAGCTCTTGAGGTAAACTCGATAAGGTGATCATATCTGTTTTTTCCAAGATACAGGCTCTTTCAATAATATTTTCAAGCTCTCTAATGTTGCCCGGCCAGGTGTAGGACTTCAAGATAGCAGCTGCTTTAGAATCTATTCCTTTAATTTCCTTATGGAGTGACTGGTTTAGTTTTTCAATAGTGTTTTGAACAAGTGCTGCAATTTGCCCTTTACGGTTTCGCAGAGGAGGAATCTCAATTGGAAAAACATTGAGTCGATAATAAAGGTCTTGCCTGAATGTGCCTTGCTCAACTCGATCTTTTAAAAATTCATTTGTCGCCGCAATGACCCTCACATCTACTTCAATCTGTTTTTCTCCTCCAACACGATAAAAAGCTCCTGACTGTAAAACGTTGAGAAGCTTGATTTGAGCTGCTGAAGAGAGTGTTGACACTTCATCGAGAAATAAGGTGCCTTTATGGGCAAGCTCAAAACAGCCCAACTTTTTCTTAAAAGCCCCAGTAAACGACCCCATCTCGTGACCGAAAAGTTCACTTTCAAAAAGTGTGTCAGGAATGGCACCACAATGGACATGAATAAAAGGATGGTTCCTACGGCTGCTCATCTCATGGATCAGCTTTGAAAAATGACCTTTTCCTACTCCTGTTTCACCATAAAGGAGCACCGTTGTCTTGGTCTGACTGATGCTCTTAATTTTCTCCAAGGTTGGATCTGCCAAGGCGGAAGAAGATCCCTTCCAAGGGATGGGGGTCTGGTCAAAGACTTCTTTTCTTAAATATTTAAGTTCTGCGTGCTGGGACTCTATTTTTTGTAGGCGATCGCTCACGATTCGAACCTCACTTTGAGTAATGGGGTACTGAAGGTAGTCAGCCATTCCCAGAGACATTAAAAATCCCACTTGCTTCATGGCCTCAGAGGGGGCCATCACGATAAATTGCGTGTCTTCCTGAAGCCTACTAAAGGATAAAAAGCTTTGTCTGATCTGATCATCTGTTGGTTGAGCTTCTTCGGTGAGGACGTGAATATCTAAAAAAACTAAATCAAATCGATGACTTCCAAGCAATGCCAGAGCTTCGTCTCGCGATGAACTATGAATTACCTCTGCTTGGTTTTTAAAGGATTCACGAATTGACTCAAAGCCTCTCTCGGGATTCGAGCTCACTACTAAGATTTTCTTCAAAGCTACGTTTCCTCTTTGGAACTCAGGATTCCTAAAAGTCTTCCTAGTTCCAGAATTTCCGTTCAGCCCTATTTATATTTTTCTAAATCTGGCACGTCAATTGCTTTACTGGAGTCATTACGAAGAATGTTACGCAGAGACCAAAATATACCAACCAAAAAAGTTGGATAATGGACTGCTTGAACAGAAGGGGAATTGAATGAAGAAGATGGCAAGTTTTTTGGGAGTGCTCATGGTTTTATCTTTGGCGGTGCCTCAGATTGAGGTTCGCGCAGACGATGACTGGGGAGATGAGATTGGAATGGAAGGTTCTGATCAATCGAAGCCCAAAAAAGAAGAAAAAAAGATGATGAAGAAATCTAAAGACCAAAAGGTAAAGAAAAAATTATCGAAGAAAAAAGGTAAGAAAAAATATAAAAAAAGAGTAAAGAAAAAAAGAGTTAAGAAAAATAAATCCGAGAGTTGATAAGACCTCTAAAAGAAATAAAGGAAATTAAGTTCAATGAGTAGAAAACCAATGGTGATTGTAAAAAATAAATTAGTCTTTGGATTCGTAGCTTTAGCGCTAGTTCTAGCATCCAATGTGCAATTTTCGAGTGCTGATGATAGTGATGGCTATGATTCATCTACGATTATGTCAGATGGTGAAGAGACCGCTCCTCCAATGCCAATTGCTCCTGATGAAGGCATGGGAGACTACACCGATTCTGAGGATTAATCTCTTTTTTAAAACAACGGTATAATTTAAAATGCCCTCAAAGAAATCAAACAATTCTTTGGGGGCTTTTTTTTGGATTGAATACAAAAGCTCTTTTAGTTCCATCTATTTAAAAGCACTTTATTGGTTAGAGATTGAAAAAAAGAATCTTGTCGGCCTCTTTTTTCGATTTTATGGTGAGATCGATTTTCTGGTCGCCTATCTTTTGTTTGATTTCACTCAAGCAGTCGATTTTTTGACTAAAACTTACTTGATCACTCAGTACATATAAATCGATTTCCCCTCTTTTTTATCAGAATTTACTCTGGAGCCATAGAGGTACACTGAAGCGTCTGGATCTCTGTATAAAAATACGCGAAGAATAGCTTCGATTTCACTTTTAGTGAGTCTTATCTTATTTGAGGACATCAGAAATCGCCAAGATGGTTGGAGTGAGCATTTTTACTTCTTCGAAAAGAGCTTTCAAATCATTGGATGCATAATCGTGGCTGGCTACGTTCTGCAGCTCTTGTATTCTTCTCCATTTTCGAGCATCAGCGATCAGTCCATGTTTTTCCGCTAAATTCAATGAGTCGATGAGTGTGCCTCGAAAGCCAGGGTCCATCTTCTTGATGCTGAGTCGTAGAAACCGAGAGATAAATTAATCTGAAGCACGTGTAAAACGAGCACAATAACTCTCCCAGGTTTCAAGTTCTTCTTCAGATAGTTTCTTTGGATCGGTTGGATAAGAGCTGATTTTCTTATGACTATAGTTAAGATGGTGTAATGATTTTCTTAAGTCTTCGATAGCTTGTTTTAAAAGTATTTCTGTCACAAATAGCGCCTCAAATCAGCAATCGGTCACCCTTACTTATTTTATTATTTCAGGTGGTGAGGGTTGTCTTAACCTAAACGAACAAATGCTTATTGATCTGGAATATCAGCAAAAATGGATCAGACCTAGGCTCAAACTTTCTGAACTGGCAAAACGAAAGCAGCAGGGGTGGTCGGCTAGCCGGATCATCAAGCATTGCAGTGTTGGCAGGCCAACTGTTTGCGATCAATTAAAGAAATTAAAGGGAGAGTGATGTTTGGATTCAGTCAAGTTTTAGGAATTCTAGTTACAGCGTTTGTTTTGCTTACAGCAGCGGGTAAAGGGGAGATCGTTTGGAAGGGGGTCGCCTATCTCAGATATCATGCGATCAAAAACGCTCACAAATCATGGGGTTGCCCTTCAACAACTAAAGGAGCCTGTAATTCCTATGATCCCAATCTATATAAATAATTCTTGCATTAATATATCCAATTGGATATAAATAAATCATTAGAGTGAACTTCTATGTAACAGCATCTGGTAGGTCTCCAGTGGAAGATTTTATTTCGTCTTTACCCAAAGGAGATCGTGCCCGAGTTTTGGAGTCAGTGGTTGCGATTGAGAGCTTAGGCTTAAGCGCTCCTAGGGTTCAGTTTCGTCAAATACGAGGAAAGCTCTGGGAGGTGAAGATTAAAACTCCCTCGGGTAGCTATCGATTGTTTTACGTGATGGTCGCATCTGATGAAATGGTGGTTTTACATGGTTTTAAAAAGAAAACGCCTAAGGCTCCAAAAAAAGAAATTGAAATCGCTGAAAAGAGAATGAAAGAGGTAATAAAATGAAAAAGAAAGCTTATCGATCGGCAAAAGGCTTTATTGAAAAACAACTCAAAGATCCTGAGATCAGAGTCCATTTTGAAGAAGAACGAGCAAAGACATTGATTGCAGAGATGGTGAGATCAGCAAGGATTAGAGTAGGCTTGACCCAGACTGAGCTTGCAAAGCGTGCCGATACGACTCAAACCGTGATTAGCCGAATTGAATCTGGGGCGGATTCAAGAACCCCTTCACTAGCACTTCTTGCTCGTATTGCAGGAGCCTGTAGAGCGCATCTGACCTTTGGGTTTCAGTTTTCAAAAAAGGCTGCTTGATAAAAAATGTATTCAAAGGCAGTGGTTTTTGTCTAAATAGCGAACCCTAAAAGTCAATCTGGTATTCCTAGCTTTTGGGAGTGAAATTCACTCAGAAAACAAGGGGTTTGAATTTTCCTAGCACTAAACTAATTTAACAAAGTTCCGTATAAAAATTGATAGGCTTTTTTAACTATTGAAAATCTTTGTTCCATAGCGGTATCGGGAAAATTATCCACTCTGAAATTTTCTTCAGGCATGCTCCAAAGAAAATTCTCGATCTGATTTTTAAGATTTTTTGATTCGACCCTCTTTGAGCTTCCCGAGACATGGGTGACACTTTATTCTGGAGACATAGGTAACACACTTCTGATTAAACTAGACTGGTATTCAAAGGGGGAATGCTATGTCTTGGAAGGAGTGTTCAGTAGTGGACGAGCGATTAAGGTTTATTGCTAGAAAGATGGATGGGGAGAGGATGTCAGATCTTTGCCGAGAGTTTGGGATATCTAGAAAGACGGG
>CAYLWK010000006.1:0-2684 GCA_964387255.1 uncultured Oligoflexia bacterium | reverse complement strand
TCCTAGATTTTTTTTATTTTATTCTCATCATTTTGGAAATAGACTTTTAATTTTGCTGCCCCTGAACCATAAAAAAACATACTGAATCACTTCGCTACGCACAAGACACCGATCTTTATTTACGGTTGAGAAATCTAGGAAGCTTAAGAGTTGTTCCAGAGGTTCTCTATGAGTTGAGTGTGCATCCAAATTCTATCTCACACAAGAAAATGTTTTCTCAGCTCTTTTGTGTTACCAAGATACATCTTAAGCATATGAAGCAGTTACGAAACCCACTTAGGTTTATTGTATTTGCTTTTCTTTACGTTAGAAATTTTATTTTTTTGTATCAGCTTGGAATTCCGCAGCTAGCAAGAAAAATAAAGATTTTAGGTTCATCTAAGAAATCTTCATCACATGCCTAGAGGCAATTTTTTGGTGAAGGTAACCAGACAAGCGTCCTTTGAAGACATTCCAGTGAAACTGAGCCTGGCGAAATCTCAGAACCGCGAAATAAATAAGCATTCCGCCGAAAGGCCTTAAGAGTTTAGTTAAGACGAAGCTTATGGGATAGTCATGGTAGCTTAGGACATAACCCATGCCATGCCCGTAGAGAAGGCCGCGTTTGATGGCTTTTGAGTGAAACTGAGGAGTTGGATTTTCATGTCCAACTTTAATCTGTGGTTGATACTTGATTTTTGCTCCTAGTTTTAGCGCTTTCAAAAGGAAGTCTGTTTCCTCGCCAGATTGATAAGGGGTGGGAGCACCCACGCCGAGACTTTCATTAAAACCACCGATTTGGTCACTGATTTTTTTTCGGATAAAAATTGAGATCGACACTGACTTTTTCCAAACAGAATAGCGATCGATCAAGCTAGGTTCTTGTGGCCACTTGCAGACCGAGGGGGCGCCTGTAGCGTCTACGCACATGCCTGTGAATCCATCGATATTCGGATGCTCGCAAAATAAAGTTTTTAAATTGCTGAGAAGAGATTGCGGATACCAGCAATCATCATCTGGAAAACAAATGACTTCTCCGTTTGCATGACGAAGTCCTATATTTCTCGCTTTAGAAAGTCCCGGTTCTGAGAAAAAATGACGTATCGGAAGTATTGATTGCCAGCGTGAGAGCAGCTTTTCTAAATATTTAGGATCATTTTGGTCAATAATCAAGAGTTCAAAATCTTTTTCCTCTTGAGTGGCGATAGTTTTGAGGAAATGTTCAAGTTCATTTTCTCGGTGAATCGTTGCTAAGATTAAAGAGAAAAATGGTTTTTTAGGGGCGGTTGTTCTCATTGATCTTTGCTTTACACTCCAATGCGTGAAAGATACAAAAGAAATCTCTTTTTAAGTCTTTCAAGGCTCTCTTAAAACGATAGAAGATTGAGTCTATTTGTTCAATAGCAGAGCAATGATAATAGCAATTTGAGTGCATGTAGGGAGAAACTTGTTTGTTTAATCTGTTGAAAACTAAATCAAACACTCATTGGCTTTTTGGGTGGTTTTGCATTTATGCGATGGGTGTTTCAATTTCACAAGCGACTATGAGCGTTACGGCAGGTCTTACGGTGCTTGGAGTAATGGTTATTTTAGGTTTTGATTCTCAACAACGACAAAAGTTTGGAAAATTGATTCAGCCCCTTTGGGTGAAACGGTGGATTCAAGCAAGCGTGGGGTTAATCGTGGCGTTAAGCTTATCACTGGTTTGGGCTGAAATAGATCCGGTGAGTTATTCAGACACTTCAGCAGAGGTGTTTTTTCCGAAAGATGTTTTAAAGTTTTGGTATTTTTTAATTCCTCCTGCGATTCTTTGGGGAATTTCTCACCTTAATTCTAAGCAAAAGAAAAATGTTTTTAGAGTTTGGATGGGGGTTATTTTTCTATTCTCAATTGTAGGAATTTTTGAGCATTTTTTGGGATGGCCAGGGTATCGACGCCTTCCTTATTTAGATCCTCCTAGGTACTCCACGGCCCTTTTTATGCATCACTTATCAATTTCCAGTATTTTTATTTTTAGTTTTTTTGCCTCTTTAGATCAGTGGAGACTAAATCAGTCTCAAAGAGTGATTTCCTCAAAAGCATTGAGAATTCTAATTCCTCTAGTGATTTTTCTGGCACTTTTTTTTACCTATTCTCGGATGCTCTGGGCGGCACTTCCCGTGGGTCTTTTAGTTTGGGTTTGTCTTTATTTTAGGTCGTGGAAGAGTCTTTTTGCGGCAGCGGCCATTGGACTGACGGTGCTTTTTCTAGTCAAAGATTTGCCTTTTTTAAAAGCCCGGTGGAGTTCTAACACTGGAATCAATCCTAGATTAGAGCTTTGGCAGGCAAATTGGCAGATGTTTAAAGATCGACCACTTCTTGGGGTCGGTTTTCGGAAAAACCATGAACTCTCTGGACCTAAAATTCTAGAGATGGTTCCCGGAAAAGGTCATGCGTTTGCTGGCCATGCTCATAACATGATTTTAGACCTCCTTGCGGGGACAGGAATTCTTGGTTTCATTGCCTTTATTTTATGGTGGTGGGTTTATTTTAGAATTGCCTTCACACTGTATGCCCATGCTGCTTCAGATTGGACGGGAGGGGCAGCCTGGATTGCTGCAGGGGTAGTCTTTTTGATGAATGGCCTCACTCAAGTCAATTTTTGGGAGGGGAAGGTTTTGCACCAATTGATGTGGGTGATGGGATGGATGCTTGTGATGGTGAAT
>CAYLWK010000005.1:0-3289 GCA_964387255.1 uncultured Oligoflexia bacterium | reverse complement strand
TGTTCTCAAGTAATTGTATCCATTCTCGATGCGCTCGCCACCATAAAAAGGGAGAGCCCAGATCCATCCAAGGCTCTTCTGTGATCAAACCATAGGCTTTGTTCTTCTCCAAAGCTTTCGGGAAAACATCTTTAAAGAAATCGGAGGTCTCTCCCTCGAGAAGAGAATCAAATGCCCGTGGATGGTAAATCGCAACGCCAGAGTAATAAGGTCGATTTGACTGCTTAGATCCTATCTTTTGAATTCGGCTGGTTTTCTCATCTATGATAATTTCAGTATATTCTTCAAGACGGTTTTTAGGATTAACAAGCACTAAATCAAACCAGGTCTCTTTGGGAAGCATTGCATAGTGGTTAGCTAATGATCTTAAATCACAGGCAGACAACGTATCAGCATTGATTAAAAAAAAAGGCTCATTCTTAAAGTGGGTCAAAGCCTTACGAATTCCTCCAGCGCTCCCTAACAAAAGCGAAGCTTCATCACTTAAATGAACTTTCATCTGATGATGGTCTAGAGCAAGAAGGCTCTTCTTTGCAACTTCAGGAAGATAGTGAAAATTGATCACAACTTCCTTCACCCCTGCTTCCGCTACCTGATCCAAAGCAAACTGAATCATTGGCACGCCCATCAGTGGAAGAAGAGGCTTGGGTAAAAATTGAGTGTAGGGCTGCAAGCGAGTCCCAAGTCCGGCCGCCATGATCATTGCCCTAGAAATAGTAGTAATGGAACAAGACCTCCCGTAAATTAGAATACTCTGGATATTTTAATAGCGTCCTTCGGATGTTCTCAAAGGTATTGCCAATAAACTTAATGTATCGGGCATCTCCTCGCCGGTTGAAAAAAGAAGCAAAACTTCCAATCGCTTTAAAGTTTCTTTGGATCGTCATGAGGTCAAAAATCTGATGAAAGCGATCTTCATCTTGAGCAGCTTCAATCACTCCTTTTGCTTTTTTCAAATACGCTTTCTTAAGCTTTTCAACTTGAGATTCGCTCAGCTGATAGTAACTATCTTTTAGCAATGATACGAGATCATACTGACACGGGCCCATTCTGGCATCTTGAAAATCAATGAAATAAAATATCGGATCTGAGGACTCACCAGGATCTGATTTGACCATGATATTGCGACTATGAAAATCCCGATGACAAAACACAAACGGCTCGTCAGCGAGCGTTTCACAAATGGATCTAAAACTTCCCTCTAACACCTGTCGACTACTTGAGTCGATCGTGCGACCCAAATAGGTTTCATAAAAATGCTCTACAGTAAAATCAACTTCCCACTTAAGTTTTTCATAATCGAACAAAAGATCAAACGCTTGGATCTTTGTAGTCGTTGCATCCTGAACCGTTTTCTTTTGAAGTTCAATAAGCTGATCAATTACTTTGGAGTAAAGACCACGCTCCACTTCTGGATCCGTCACAGAATTTAGATAATGAAGCAGTGTTTGATCCCCGAGGTCCTCAATCACCATCAATCCTTTCGTTGGAAGAATTTCAAAAACCTTAGGAACTCGAATCCCTTTGTGTTGTAAGTAAGTTTGAACCTCAAGATAAGGATACCCTTGATAGGTTTTAACGTCATAATGAAACGGATCGGTCACCATTAGAATTCGTGATTGCCCCTGAGAGACAAATCTAAAATAGCGCCTGGCACTCGCATCTCCTGGGAGTTTTTCAAACACCTGCAATTGATCGCGATGGTCGCTAGCCCATTGGCGCCAATGCTCCTCTTGATCAAAAATTTTAGGGTCAAGCGCCGCAAACAATGGTTCTAATGATTGAGTCATAGTGAATTCAGTTTAGTTTCTAAGTTTCAGTTTTTTCTTAAACTCGATGAATTTCTTAGAGCGTACCACTGGGTTTCTTAAAGGTGCAACTCGAGCAATCTCTCGGTAGCTATAGTCAAGGAGCGCTTTTATTTGAAGCTGTTCATCTTCGTTTTGACCTTGCGCAGCACGATGAAGTTGGTTTTTGAAGTAGTGAGGAATCCCCCGAACATCGAATCCCCCACCTCTTAGAATGGTTGTGGCAACCCGCACTGCTTCTTTGCGAAGCCCCTTAGAATAAAGCGGCCCTTTTCTGTGCCGATGCATCCAAAACACTGATTTTTTTTCATTGGTAGGGTTGGGAAAATGCCCCAAAAATTGATGCGCCATCTCTAACGCTATCGCTGCGGCTAGCTCATTTTCATATTGGAATTGATCTAGCGTCAGAGCGTTGAAACCAAATCGCTTCATCGGTAATGAAATCACAGGGGGAAATCGCTTTTCAGCGAAGAGCGTTACCTCTGAAGGGAATGGTTTAAAATGCGCATCAAATTGAGAAAGCCGCTGAATCAACTGATGAAGATAGTCTTTGAGACTTGCTCTCACACTTTCTGAAAATGACTTTTCTTGAAACTCAGGCTTTAAAGTGAGCCTAGCCCAGGGTTCCTTGTAAGACTGATGAAATAACTCAAAATTCGGTGTGTCTACAACGGATGGCTCTGAGCTTGATTGAAAGGTGCCACAGTTAATAAGCGTCAGACTTGCAATCAGACAAAGAAACATATTTCGGGGGTTAAACGTAGAAAATCGTGGCACTTCGCTTCCAAACATTTCGAGAAGGAAATACCACGATTTTTTATTTTCCCCTAGTCGCTCATTTGATCAGCCCCATCATTTATCAAATAAGCGCTTGCCCTAATTTTAGCTCATGATCCCAAGGGCCTTGTGGTTCTGGTCATGAGAATTTTTTAAACTTCCTTAGAATGATTGGCATTTTGTTACCAAGTCATCGTTTTTGCACACATTTCAAAGACATCCTACTGATTAGCAGGCATTCTCATGTCAGGTTGAATTCCTGGATCTACATTAGCTTCATCAACCACTGCTTCAACGCCACCTTGATCTTGAGAAAAGTCGTTCATCGGCATACTCTCTGGAGCCGCCATTTGCTGTGGCGCTTCGAATCCTGCTTCAGGTTGATAATAAAGATCGAACCCAGCATAAATTTGGTTTGGATCTTTGATCAACTGCCGGTTATTGTCCCAAAGCTTTCTCCACTTTGAAGAAGTCCCGTAGACTTCAGTCGAGATGGAACCAAGTGTGTCTCCTTGCTTGATTCTGTAGCGCTCGCCATTGCGATCGATGGCAATAGCTGTCGCTGGTCGCTCAATATTCAGCACTGTGCCTGCAGGAATCACATTTGGATCTGTGATTTTATCGCGGTTTGCTTCATAGATTCGCTTCCACTGATAAAGATCACCGTAGTACTCAAATGCAATCTTCATGAGGGTATCGCCTCT
>CAYLWK010000004.1:0-4474 GCA_964387255.1 uncultured Oligoflexia bacterium | reverse complement strand
AATCAAAAGATTCAGAGTGCTTTTTAGCAAGCTCTATCGTTTTTTGAAAGGTTTGAGGACTTAGTTTTAAATGAACGAGTTTGCCCAGATCATGCAAAAGGCCGCCCGTGAAGACTTCTTCAGGAACTAGTTTTTGATTTTGTTCTGCTAAAAACTGAGCTCCAATCGCCGTTGCTAGAGCATGCTTCCAAAATTCAAGAAGAGAAAATGGCGTCATCTCATCTTCAATGGAAAAATAAGACATCACGCTGAGGCTCAGAACCAGTTGATAAACGGTGTTAAATCCCAAGAATGTCAGTGCCTTAGAAACATCCTCAACCCCACCTGGAATTGAATAAAAGGAAGAATTGGCAAGTTTTAAAAGTTTAGCCGTGAGTACTTGGTCTTGCTTCATGAGGTCAGCGACTTGAGCTCGGGTGGTTGCTGGATGTCGAATCAGTTCACTCAGTTCTTGTGCCACTAAAGGCAGCGCTGGCAGGTCTTGAATGGGTTGAGCCCAATCCGATGACAGCACGGACTGCTCCCGATAAGCGCGATTAGAAGACGTCATTTTGATGATTCCCTCAAAGTCCCTTCGGACACATGTGTCCAATGCTTTAAGGTTACTTTAATATACTAATTTAGTCAATTATTAATCAGAGTCGAGTATTGCGGGAATCAACCCGTCAAAGGCTCCATTCGACAAGACAGCAAGGACACTTGGCCCTCGAGAGTTTAAACTTAATTGATTGACTTTCTCCGAAGTGCCCGTTTTCAATAAAAATGCAGTCTTATTTCTGGCTTTTAACGATCTCACAAGGGCTTCAGATGAAAAACACTCTTCAGGGTCAATTCGAGTCTGATCGTAAGGAACTGAGATATAAATCTCGTCCGCAGGATCAAAACTCTCAGCATACTTATCTTGAAAAACCTTTCTCCGAGAAGTGGCACTTCGCGGCTCAAAAGCAACCAGCAGCTCTCTTTCAGGATACTTAGAACGCAATGCTTTGAGCGTCTCTGCAACGGCAGTTGGATGATGGGCAAAATCATCAATAACAACAACCTCGCCGACCTGTCCCCGAACCTCCTGCCGTCGTTTAATCCCATGAAACTCTGACAACGCTTTTAATGCAGACTTAATCGGTAATTCATTCATCACAAGAAGCGCCAAAACCGACAGAGCATTGTGAATATTATGCTCTCCGGAAAGATGCATCTCCACACGTCCCAAACATGCATCTCTGTAGTAAAAATCGAACTCAGTCTTATCCCCATGAGTCACATCTCGCCACTGAAAATCACACCGTCGCTCCTTGCCAAAAGTAAAGCAATCAATCTGATTTTTTTGAAGCAACGAATGGTTTCGCTCTACAAGAGCTCGTATCTCGAGATCATCCCCACGATAGATCAGTTTTCCCTTGGGTCGAATTCTTTCAATCAGTCCATCAAACGCACGTCGAATCATATCCATGTCTGAATAAATATCCGCGTGGTCAAACTCAATAGAGGTCAAAATCACATGATCCGGACAATAGTGAAAAAACTTTGGAACCTTGTCCCAATAAGCAGTGTCATACTCATCCCCTTCTAATACAAAATAGCCTTCTGGTGGAAGCTGATGAACATGGAAGCTTTCTTCAAGCTCTGGAACCACTCCTCCAACAAAATAATTTGGATTCTTCCCTATCCGATCAAGCAAGAAAGCCAAAATAGCAGCTGTGGTCGTCTTGCCGTGAGTCCCACTTACCACCAAATTGTGAGTCTTCTGTAGAAAATAGTTCTCTAAAAACTCAGGCAACGAGCAAACAGGAAGTTTCTTTTCCATCACCGCCTGTGCTTCTGGATTATTCGCTGAAATCACGTTGCCTATCACTACTAAACCTTTTTGAGGGTCTACTTGATCCAAGTGGCACGCATCATACCCCTCAAACACAGAAATCTTCTCTTCTTTGAGTCGATCACTCATCGGAGGGTAAAGAGCGTGATCGGAGCCAAACACTTCAACCCCTTTTCGCTTTAGCATGATCGCAAAATTACCCATCAAGGTGCCACCAATTCCTAGAATGTAAACATGCTTTAAATCAGAAAATTTCATACCCAAAGCATACCCCGTCTTAGGATTGGATAAAAGGTCAGTGGAGTCATGACATCTTTCTCTCAGCTATCAGCCCTTAATTGCGCTTAAATCTTCAACCACTGCATCATGCAGCCCAGGACGAAATTGCTTGATCAATCCATTCTCTCGACTTGGGTGCACTCGGTTCGTCAAAAGTACAACAAGCAGTTCTTGAGCCGGATCAAACCAAAGTGACACCCCGGTGAACCCCAAGTGACCTATCGATTGAGGTGAAAAAAAACTTCCTGTCGAAGATACTTCACCACTTGGACAATCCCATCCACGAGCACGCCCAAATCGTTCATCACGTTCAAACAGCACCCTTAAAACACGACGCGACAAGAAGCCAGAATTTAGCTGAATAAAAAAAGAAACTAAATCAAAAACGGTTGAAAAAAGCCCTGCGTGACCACCCACACCTCCCATTGCCCAGCAATTATCATCATGAACCTGTCCTTGGAGCACATCTCCTCTCCATGGACAATCTTCAGTCGCAGCAATCTGATCATCTTGCAATTGATCAAACGAGCCTACCGTTCTCTTAAAAAATGAATTTTTCAAATCCATGGGGCGAAAGATCAAGGTCTCGGCACACTGATCTAAAGGCTTCTGCAAAAGTTCTTCAATTAAAAAACCAAGCACTAAAAATGATAAATCAGAATAGAGACAAGTTTCTCCAGGCGAAGTCGACAATGGCGTCTCTAACACCCACTGCCTCATTGCTCTTTGACGTTCTTTGAATGGTCTTTTAATGAGTTCGTCGACAGAAGAAGTTCTTAAAAAATTCTCATAAAATGGTCTCCAAGCTGGAAATCCTGCAGTATGTTTCAAACACTGATCAATCGTCACTCTTGGATCAGGAAAATCATCCAAATAGTTGCGAAGTGGATCATCAAGTTGAATCCAACCTCGATCCAACAATAGACCAATCAGTGATGTAGTGACGACCACTTTAGTAAGAGAGGCCACATCAAACACGGTATGATTCAAAAGTGGGAGCTCATCAGGTACTTTTGCTCGTTTGCCATGAGCAAAAGTAAAAACAGATTCAAGCAATTCAGGAGCAAAAACGCCTACTACCATTCCTGGAGCCACACTCTCATTCACTCCAGATTGAATTTTCGCAATGGTTTTTTTAAAATCAGTCTTTGTCGATAAAACAGATTGATGAGCCATAGTCTGTAAGGATAACGGTTTTTAAACTAAAGCAAAACCTAAAATCTCCACAGCAACGACTATATGACCAAATTTTCTGAAATGAGTTTTCCTTTTGAAAATCGGCTTACATCGAGTGGCTCTAAATCGATTGTTTCATACCGACCATTAACCATCTTCTCAGCAATTCCACGCCCCACACTATAGCTTTGCATAGCTCCATGCCCAGAAAATGAATGCGCTTCAAAAACTCGACCCTGCAATTCACGATCCTCACAAAGTGCTTCACCAATGATTCCACTCTCATCAGGAGACACTTCATAAAGCCCTCCCCAACCGGAAAGGTGCTTTAGTTTTTCAAACGACGTGGAGCGCTCATAAAGAGCCATCCAGATTTTTTCCATAAAAAAGCCTTCACCATCATAGTCAAAGTTTCTTGCAGAAGGCTCAGCAGGATCAGCATAACCAGCCAACCCATTGGTTGCTTCAGGATGAAAATAAACTCCCGATGGATCCACAATCATTCCATAAGGCCGCAAGTCAACGTCCCGACAATCAAAAATAGAAATCTGTCGTCGGTAGGGTTTCGACGGACACTCTGAATTTAATTTTTTTGAAATTTCCGGGGCCCAAGCACCCGTGCAGTTCACTATTCGATCAGTTAAAATCGAAATTGGTTCATAGCTTCCTTCCGGTAAACGACCATCAACTAGAACAGTCTTCCGAAAGTCATCATTTTGATACTCTGGATCTGATTTAATCTTTTTACCAAGAGCCTTGATCCGTTTCCCACTCTTTTCAAAACCATCAATCCAAATACAATCAAAAAACTGAACTGACTTCGCACGTGCTTTTTCTCTAAAATGTGTTTTTAATAGGTTCGGATTTACTAGCCCATCTTTTGGAGCAAAAAGCGCCCCAACAAGATCATCTGTTTTATCAATAAAAGGGCGCTTGTCTCTAAGTTTCGGGATATCCCACTGTTCTACTTCCCATCCCATTTCTCTCTGAAGCTCACTTGCTTTCAAAGCATTCGACCAACGTTTTTCACTATGGAGCCAAAGATACCCACATGGATGATATCCCACTGAATCTTTCACCTTTGCAAAGTATTCAATGGATGTTTTTGAAATCTCAATGTTAAGCGGTTGAGTCCACGTCGCTCGGACCCCTCCTGCATTCAATTCTGACGAACTCCAAGTCCCTTCTAAGTCTAAATCCACC
>CAYLWK010000003.1:0-3994 GCA_964387255.1 uncultured Oligoflexia bacterium | reverse complement strand
TTCAAACTTTTTTCGAATGAGTTCTAAGTCTTTTGTGAGATAAAGACCATTGCCATCTGATTTCAAATAAAGGGCAAACCCTAAATTATAGTCTGAGAGGTCAATGCCAATGGCTCCTTCACTTTTAACAAAAAAGCCTTCTTGAAACTTTTTTAAAACCAGATCTCTTGAAGGTTCGTCACATTCGCTTTCATAGTACCAACGATCAAACTCAATCCCAAGCCAATCATAAACTCGCTTCATTTGATCCAAAGACCACTGCCTGGTTTCTAGATAGAAATCATAAAATGACCCCGAGCGATCTTGAATCTGCCGAAGCACATCTCCCACTTCCTTTTTAACACCTGGACCTTGATCGGTATCTTTAATCCGTTCAATTTCTTGATTGGCTTCATAGTACATCTGGCCGAGCCAATCGGCATCCCCTTTGTGAATTGAATCAGCATGGTACTTTTGAATAAACCATAAAACCTTAGCGATATGATTCCCCATGTCTCCTGGGTAGGTCACCCGAACCACTTCATGACCAAGATTCTCTAGGAGTCGACAAACCGCATCCCCGTAGACCATGTTTCGTAAGTGTCCAACATGAAGTGCTTTATGTGTGTTGGGCTGGGAATACTCCACCATCAATTTTTCAGGCTTTTGAATTAAGTTGGCACGAAAGTAGGCCTCCGATTCGATGTCCTTTAAAAGTGTTTGTCCTAGCGAAGAAAGGTCATAATAAAAATTAAGGTACCCGTTCACTGCATCGACTCGAGCGATCAGCGGAAGCTGATCTTGATTCGCTTGAATCTTTTGTTGAAACACTTCGGCAATCTTAACAGGTGGCATTCGAAATACTCGGGCAAGGCGATGACACGGTAGAGCCAAATGACCTAATCTCATCTCCGGAGGAAAAGTAATCGCGCTAAAAAGCTCTTGAAAGTCAATCTTCAGAGATCCAAGGTCTCTTTCTTTTGCAAGCGATTCACAGGCGCTTTGGATTTGGTCTCGAATCGGCTTGAGATACGGATCAATGATTGAATAACGACTCATAAAGCTTTTTCCTTAAATTCCCAAATAAGGGGGATAGAAGTTGTGTCTATCAAATAAAATCAGTGACATCATGATTTAAAGTTTAATTCAAGGCCGATGATATAAATTTAACTAGCTTATTCTTAGTGTTGTTAACTGTCTTCCAAAAAACTGCTTCAACCTAGACCAAAAACTGTAGATTTTATTTCCATCCGAACTATTTTTGAAATGCGTAATATTTGACACTCCTAAATTCATTGGAAAAACGACTCTTATTTTTGGCACCTTGTTTGCAATTTCCTGTTTCGGTCTTATCAGGCTGCATTATTTTAAACCTGCCTGAACAATGCTTGGTGGAGGGGCCAATGAATCTTTTCTTGCGGGGATATTCCAAACAGTTTGTTTTTTGCATGGCTGCCATAACCTCTTCAGGTTGCCTGTCTCCAAACAGTCCTGTAGGGCAGCAAGTCAATCGATTCCTGGACAGAGGATTTCTTAGTTCCTCTGGAAATCCTAACCTCCTTATTGGATCCACAGCGTTGCCAGATCAAACCTTCGTCCAAGTGACACCGAGCGTAGCCAATACAGCTTACGGGCGGAGTGAAATCTTCACGGTTGAGGGAGGCTCTCCGATAAATGGCCCAGGCAGTGATGGTAATTATCTAGTTTCAATCGAAGCACTTTGGTCAAATACTTTTCCGCAGCCACCTCAGGTGAGATTCAACCCACTTACTGGTAAGGACGAATTCACAGTCACAGCTCCCTATCGAAATGATCGGTATCGCATCAGCGTTACTGACGCCACTGGACATGTCCGCCATGTGACACTTAACTCAGTTGCCGATGCCGGTTCTCCAGACCTTAGCTTCGGTCAAGAAAATGGCTACGCGTTCCCAGACCTTACAATCTACGGTGATATTTTAACCACTCAGCACGCTGCAAGGGACTCACAGGGTGGATTCTGGATCGCTGGAACAAGAATTACCAATCATTTTTTCCCCGAGGAACGCGATTTCTTTTTAACCAAACTTCAGCCAGATGGGACCTACGATCCACGAGGCTTTAGCGCAGGAATTAATCACTATCTCCTGGTAGATGGTCGAAGTCGTAGTTTTTGCGGAATGCATCACGATCAAAATACTAATATTACTTCTTTGGTAAGAAAGACCCTGGGAGAAAACGCTCGAATAGAAATAGAGCGCTACGATCTTCGAGGAAACAGAATCAATCCCAGGTATAGCAATAGAGGTGCGGTTCAGGTAGATGTGCCAAGAACTCTTCAATGTCAGTCCTATATAGACGCGTCAACTGGCGGAATCTTTATTGCGAGTGTCTATCGCGGAAAAAGCTTCAACGGCATCGACATTCAGAGAGTCTCTCAAAATGGGAAAGTTTTAAACGAATACATTTCAGTGGGAACAGACGAACCTGAGGTGATCAAGATTTTTGCAGGAGAACCTGGAAAAGTGTTTGTTCTTTACAAATCTACAGAACAAAACACAGGAGCCAAAACTTACTTTGTTGCAAAATTGAATGAAACTGATTCTTCGATTGCAATTGGTGAGTTTGGAAGCACAACCGTAGGTTTGAACAACACTCTAAACGGAATTTTAGAAATCCATGATCAAGAAGTAGCTCATATCTTTCCAGAATTCAGTGACGACGCAGTCCGAGGCCCTCGACTTGAAGGTTATCGTCTAATCACACGTCAAACTGATCAGGCAGGCACTCCTAAGCTTCAAATCAGTGAGATTTTGCCTAACCACCAACTCATTGATCCACTCTCTATCCAGTACAGTGAGATTGCCTTACCCATGCTCGGCGAACCTGATCCGTATGGCTTAGATCGCGAGGCTGCCACCATCAAAGAAATCAAACCCCAACTTGAAAGAGCATCTAATGGAAAAATGCTTCCTCTTGGAAATACGATTGCACTAGGGGCTTTCGAAGCGGTTCACCCAGTTTATCCTTTCCCATGGGTCCCGGTAAGAGGTTTTATTCTCAGACTGAATGGGACTCAATTAGATACAAGTTTTAACGAGACAGGGATGGTCAGTCACCACCTTCATCATCGCAGCGTTTCGGGCAGAAGCCGATCACGGCGTCGACTTGACTATAACAACCTTTTTATCAACGATGACCGTCTCACGGTGGTTGGAGACGTAGGGCGAGGAAGCTTTACATTGGCTTTTCCTGATTTGCCACGAGGAACTATCCTAGGACGGTTCCATCTAGAATAGTCTAATGAAAAGTGTCTCTTTTATGATGGCCGACTGACCTACAGAGCATCTGCAAATTTATTACAAATACACCAAATTTTTTTAAGGTTCTTGGTGTCTCAACTCAAGAGTCACTCGGTCTCGGGCGTGCTTCGAACCACCTGATAGACAGAATAATGTTTGCCATTAGTCATAAAACTTCGAACCTTTTCCCATCTCCAGCTTGGATGTCTTAAAGCTGGCAAAGGTGCATCGTAATCGTCTCTTTGAAGTTTTTCGTCACCCAAGAGATACTCGGCTCGAAACACTCGATAATTAAAATAGACTTCACTCTTCCCTGGCATTGGCTCATTTCCAAAGTCATGTGTTTGGGAGTGAAATCGCCATTCGAATCCCGCTGGGAGCCCTGGGAGTTTGCTCATTGCCCCCGCTAAGACGCGATGCTCACTCCCTACGTCATAGACAACGTGTTCTTCTAGCCAAGCCTCTACTGAGGTGCCCTTTCTCAAAGCGACATACACCCTTCCTTTTGAAGTGCCCCCAAAGCTCTGGGCTAGTGGAATCCACTCCAAGCCATCAGTTAGAACTGGAAGCCTAAGCTCAGGAACATCTTCAGGCGCTAAGAAAAACTCATCCCCATGGCGGTAATCACAACGGGCTTTTTGATATCCCCGATTCACAAACTCAATTCTAGCCCCTGGCTCTTCTGCTTCACGAACCACTAATAGCCACTCCTCGCCAGCTGGTAACTCAGGCAA
>CAYLWK010000002.1:0-3640 GCA_964387255.1 uncultured Oligoflexia bacterium | reverse complement strand
GATTGGCGATGACCAGATCACCTCTAGATTTAAAAAAATAGTGGAGCAATATTACGTTGTTGATTTATGTAAGTCTCTTTCTGAGGCTACTCAGTATGTGAACGATTCTATTTATCACGTAATTGTATGTGCTGAAGGAAAAGAAGAAGAAAAGTTCACCGAGTTCTTGAAACACTTGAAAGTCAATCATCAGGGAGTTGTGATTTTTATGGTGACTCCTGATCAAGCTAAGTCATCACAGGTTATTGAATTGGAAGAGATGATGATAGAAAAAATAGGATCTAGCAATCAAGAGATCGAATCGTTTACTCAGAAAATAAAACAGCTAGTGAAATTTAGCGCACTGGTAAAAAAGACCGCCAAACAAACAGAGAAAGACTTCCTTTCAATCGTTTCGCATGACCTAAAATCTCCCTTAGGGTTTATTCACGCAACAGCGGATGTTATGCTGCAAGAAAAACAAAATCTAAATGATACTGATACAGAAATATGTTATCGAGTTAAAAATGCAGCCAACTATTGCTTAACCTTAGTTTCTGACCTTCTAGAAGTAGAGAAGCTCGATTATAGTGATTTCACACTTGATCTGGAAGAGTTTGAAATCAGTGGGCTGATCGCCTCTGTGCTTCAAATGCAGCGGTTTGAAATAGAGAAAAATAAAATAAAAATTAAAGTCTCAGAAAAAGAAAAAGATATTGTTGTTTTTGCGGATTATGGCCGTATATTTCAATTAGTAGCAAACTTGATTTCTAATGCCATCAAGTACAGCCCAAGTGAGACAGAAATACTGATCGCATTAAAAAAAGGGAAGTCTGACTCTGTAGGAGGAATATCAAGTAATTTATTAATCGAAGTAAAGGATCAGGGAAGAGGTGTGCCGCTAGAGAAACAAAAAACTATTTTCAATAAATATGTTCAGGTTAAATCTGAGGATCGGATGATAGGAACTGGCTTGGGGCTTTCTATTTGTGATCGGATTAGCCAGCTTCATCGTGGGAAGATATGGGTTGAGTCAAACGGTGTCAATCAAGGCTCAACATTTATTGCAAGCCTTCCTATTATTCCAATACCAAAAGAAAAGTCAAAAGTGGAAACCATTTTAGTTTGCGATGATTCTTCAGATATCCGAATGTTGCTTGAAGAAGACTTAAGTGAGTTAGGGTATCAGGTTGAGCTTGCGGTCAATGGAAAGGATTGTTTAGAAAAGCTGCAGGAAAAGAATATCGATCTTATTTTGATGGATCTAAATATGCCGATACTAGGCGGTTTGGAGACTTTGGCAAAGCTTAGAAAGATGAAATCTAAAGTCTCCTCGATTCCTGTCATTATGATGACGAATGACGTTGAGCCGAAAATTCTAAAAAAAATTGGACAGTATGCAAGTGACTTTATCTACAAACCGGCAGAACAAGAGGAACTGAGTGACTTGATCTCTAAGTATGATGGAGAATTAAAAGAAGAACTTGTAAAAGAAGCACTTGAAGAAAAGAAGTCTATTTTAGTCGTAGATGACGAACTTGAGATTAGAACCATTTTAAAAGAATCAATTATGGCAGAAGGTTATCAAATCATCACTGCTAAAAATGGTTTCGAAGCACTTTTTATGAATAAGAAATATCAACCGTCGCTCATCGTAACTGATATTCGAATGCCAGGAATGAATGGAATTGAGCTTGCCTATCATTTAAAGCGTTTAAAAAACGCGGCACCTATTTTATTTATATCAGCCAATATTGAAGAGATTCCAAAAGATGTTTACCGAGGGCTTTCTAGGTTTGAGTGTCTTTCGAAGCCTTTTGATTTTGGGGAGCTCAATCAAAAAGTCAAAGGTCTTCTGAAGGAAAGCCAAAAAACTCAAAGAAACCTAAGAATTTTACTCATTGATGACTCCAAAGACATTAGTCTACTGATGCGGAGAATTTTAAAAAATAAAGCGATTGAGTTTTACGAGGCACATCATTCATCTCAGGCGTATGACCTTCTTAAGAGGAATGAATTTGATCTTGTGATTTTAGACTATCAATTAAAGGATGAGTCAGGGCTTGAAGTATTAAAAGAACTGAAGAAGAGAATGACCGATAAAGATAACGGGCCACTGCCAATTGTGGCAGCTTTTACTAGCTCTAAAGATAAACAAGACGAGATGCTGGAAAATGGGTGCGATACATTTATTTCAAAACCCATAAAGGCTAAGACACTTTACGATGAAATAGTATCAATTGTAGATTCCAAGCAAAAAGCGGCATAAATAAACGTTTATCTCCTAATCTTGCATTTACTGCCAAGAATCCAAATTTGAAAGTAGAGATAATGCATCTCTACAATTGAGTTCATCGGGAAGACGAAGAGATCCTCGGGGAGACACGTCAACCGTTCCAACTTTCACTCCTGGGGGTGCTGTGGTGCGCTTAAATTGAGACGATTGGAATCGCTGATAAAATACTTCAAGCCACCTGACTATTTCTGAGGGGGGGTATTCGTCTTGAAACGCTCGAAGCGCTAAGAATAAGACCTTCCTCGGATTGAAACCAAATCGAAGGATGTAATAAATGAAAAAATCATGAAGCTCATAAGGTCCAATGAGATCCTCAGTTTTCTGTGCATTCTTTCCTGAGGCGCCACTGCCTGTGAGTTCAGGTGAAATGATTGTCTCAAGAATTGTGCTTAAAACGGAGTCTGCTTTCGGGTATCGTTCCCTAAGGCTTTGGATTAAATGACGGACAAGGGTTTTTGGGATCGAAGCGTTAACGTTGTACATTGACATGTGATCCGCATTAAATGTGCACCAACCTAAGCAAAGTTCAGACAAGTCCCCTGTTCCGAGGACAAAGCCTCCTTCTTTGTTTCCTAAATCCATGAGGATTTGAGTGCGCTCTCTTGCCTGAGCATTTTCAAAAGTAATATCCTGTGTTTTCCCATCATGCCTGAGTGCTTTCAGATGGCTTGACACAGCCTCGGTGATCGAGATTTCTCGGTAGGGTAGCCCCAATGCTCTCATTAGTTCCATAGCGGCATTCTTTGTGCGTGAACTGGTTCCTGGTCCTGGCATGCTCACGCCAACAAGGTGTTCCGTAGGATCTAAGTCAAGGAGGTTAAAAGCTTCAAATGCAATGAGAAGTGCTAGCGTCGAGTCTAGTCCACCTGAAACTCCTACGATCACCTTAGGGTAAGATCTAGTGCTTTCTTGGATAGCTTGAATTCGTCGAGCTAATCCCACAGTTTGAATTGAGGTGATTTCTTGAGCCGCAGATGGCTTTTTTGGAATAAAGGGGGTTGGTGAAAGAGGGCGCGAAAAAGAAATTTCGTCGAAATCTTCTTGGTCAATGTGCGAGAGAGGGAGATCACCTGCGATTTCAATGACTGGAAATTTAGTTCCATTTTGTCCATGAGCCCGTTCATTTCGAACGGTTTGACCCCAAGTTTTGTTCCTAAGTCGCTCTCCTTCAATGAGTCCAAGATCAATCTCTACTTTGAGGTGCCGCGACCTAAATGCGTTATTAAGTGAGTTTCTGTCGAGTGCGTGAGATTCACCTAGGAGCTTCCCATTTTCAGCAGCCAATAAATGACCTCCAAAAACCAGGTCTCGGGTGGATTCCCAGGGTCCGGAGGATGCATAAAGATAAGCGGCTAAAAGTCGAGA
>CAYLWK010000001.1:0-12288 GCA_964387255.1 uncultured Oligoflexia bacterium | reverse complement strand
AAAAATAAATAAACTAGCAATCACGACACGTGGGGTGATTGGAGTACCAAACCAAAGCCATGCAAGAATGGCTGCAATGCTGGGTTGAATATAAATCATCATCGCCACATGTGAAGGTCGCGCATAGGCTAAAGCCCAATTATTTAGGAAGTAAGTCCCTAATGTCCCTCCAAACACAGCAAAAGCACTACACCACCATAACAACGGAGTCATCACAGGCCACTCAAAGGTCATGTAGTCAGGAATCGCTAAAACACTCAATCCCACACTCCCATAAATGAATAGCCAGGCTGTTGCCCAGGTTCGATTGTATTTTTCTAAAAAAGATTTCCCATAGGAGAGAAAAAAACCATAACTCAGACAATTGATGATCATCAAAAGATCTCCAATGAGGGTTTTATCTGAGAGGTTAAATTGATCTAATCGTCGCAAAGATAAAACCCCGATAAAAGCAGAAATAAATCCTAGAATTCTTAAAGGTGTCGCTTTTTCTTGCCCACGAATGGTCACAATCAGCAATGTAAACACTGGGATAAGAGTATTTAGCACTGCGCTATTGGTGGAGGTCGTATAGGATAATCCAGTTAAAAAACTTGCCTGGTTAATGATCGTTCCTAAAAGAGCAAAAATAATGAGCTTTTTAAAGAAAGATCGATCTACCTCGGGATGAGGTTTACGAAAGACAATCGCAATCAAGACCATCAACGAGCTTGCAATAATAATACGGACACTTGCCCATAGTAGCGGAGGAAACGTATCAACAACAATTTTTGAAATCACATAGTTCAAGCCAAAAAGAACTTGGACTGTAAACAATGCTCCGTAAACTCTCCATGCGGATGGCCTGACTTCTCCCAAAACAACCCCTTTGCTTGTGGCTAAATCGTTAACTGTTCTCCATTAGAATCACAGTTCAAAGTAGATGGGTCAACTGCTGGAGGGGTTAAATGGATAAAAATTTATTCGCTTTGATGAAGATTAAATCCTCGATGAAGCGCCTGCACGGCTGTTTTGACGCACTCTCCCGGAATCATGCAGGAGATTTTGATCTCTGAGGTTGAAACCAAACGAATCGGAATCTCTTGCTCTGCCAGTATTCGAAAGGCTTTTGCGGCTACGCCTGGGTGGTGTTGCATCCCAACACCCACGATGCTTACTTTTGCTAGATTCTTTTCTTCTTGAATTTCAATTTCAGGGTAACGATCTGCTTGAAGAGATTCAAGTGTCTCCCGAGCTTTGCGAGCATCTTCCTGCGAGGCTGTGAAGCTCAGAGTGAAATGATCGTTTTCGGGTGATTCTTTGACAATCACGTCAACCACAATGTGGCATTCCGCAAGTGCTTGAAAAATGGTGGCATCCGCATCTAATTGATTGGGGATTTTTTTAATCGTAAATTTAACTTGATTTTGATCCGACGCGACTCCGGCGAGTTTTAATTTTTCCATCGACGTTTTGAGTTGATTCATGGGGATCACCTTTGTTCCAGGGCTTTGATTAAAACTTGAACGAACATGGATCTGAAGAGCGTAGTTGGCAGCAAGCTCAACACATCGAATTTGAAGGACCTTCGCACCCAGCCCTGCGAGTTCCATCATTTCCTCAAACGAAATTTCCTCAATCTTTCGAGCATCAGCGCAAAGCCTCGGGTCCGTCGAGTACACTCCATCCACATCAGTATAGATCTCACACTCAGAGGCATTTAAAGCAGCAGCGATCGCCACAGCACTGGTATCCGTGCCCCCTCTTCCCAGAGTTGTGATTTCATTTCGTTGGCTCACTCCTTGAAACCCTGCAATCACTGGAATCGCCCCCTCGCCTAGGAGCTCCTGTAACCCAACAGTATCGATGGACTCTATTCGGGCTTTTGAAAAAACGCCATCCGTTTTAATTCCAAGTTGATAGGCCAACAAAGGGCGAGCATGACAGTCTAGTTTCTCTTGCCGGCAAAGGTCATTGATGGCCATTGATAGAAGTCCTACTGATACCTGTTCTCCAGAGGCGACTACGAGGTCAAGATCCCGCGTGCTCGGTTGGGAAGATACTTTTTGAGCGAGTTCAATGAGTCGGTTCGTCTCTCCAGCCATAGCCGAAACCACCACCACAACTTGAGAACCTGCCTTTTTAGTGTCCAAGACTCTTTTTGCAACGGCTTGAATGCGCTCGATTGAGCCAACTGAGGTTCCACCAAATTTTTGCACAACAATCGAAGGCTCAGACTGATTTCGTGCCAAATCCATAGCAATGCTTATAACCAAACGAAGAGTAAAAAACTAGGACTTTCAAATGCGAAGGGTAGTCAACCTGCAAGGAATTGGATAAGACCACCGGTATGACAAAATCATCGAATCAACCGTTGGCGGGAAAAAAAGCAATTGTGTTTGGTGTTGCAAATGAACGAAGTCTAGCCTGGGCAAGTGCACAGCAACTAGCAGACCAAGGTGCAGAGGTGGCATTGACCTATCAAGGAGAAGCCTTGGAACGACGAGTTCGTCCGCTTGCTGAGAAAATCAATGCAAAGCTAATCATCCCATGTGATGTGACTCAAGAGTCCTCTATTCAAGCAGCATTTCAACAGATTCAAGACCAATGGGGAGAGTTAAGTGTTTTAGTTCACTCGATTGCCTTTGCTCAGAAGGAAGACCTCGAGGGCCGTTTTATCGACACTTCAAAATCGGGCTTTCTAAAGGCGATGGAAATTAGCGCTTATTCTTTAGTAGAGCTTGCCCGACAAGCAGAGCCTCTCATGAAAGATCAAACTGACGGATCCATCGTCACTATGAGCTACTATGGAGCTGAGAAAGTCATCCCTAATTATAATGTGATGGGAGTGGCAAAAGCGACTTTAGAAGCTTGCGTCCGATACCTCGCATTTGATTTAGGACCTCGTAAAATTCGAGTCAATGCGATTTCTGCAGGCCCCGTAAAGACGCTTGCAGCAGCTGGGATTCGAGGGTTCAAAGGAATGCTTGCCGAGGCTCAGGAGAAGACGCCTCTCAAAGAAAACATCGATGCAAGTGACGTAGGAGCCCTTTGTGCGTTCCTTTCAGGGCCCGGCGGACGTCATATTACTGGATCAACTTACTATGTTGATAGTGGTGCCCACATCATGGGGGTTTAAATCAAAAATAAATGAAATTTTTTCACTAAAAAATTTGCATTGTCTGCGGTTCTTAGCTATACCCTAGGTCACAGACAAGACAACCACGGGACTTCCACCATCATTTCCCCTAATCCAATCCATCCCGTGGGCTATAAAGGACTCTATAGCTAAAACTATAGAGTCCTTTATTGTTTCTACCGCTCATGATTGAAACCTAATTCTCTATTTCAAAATTCAATTAGATCAAAAATAAGAGAAACGCTAAGGTGGCTAAAAAGCTTCATTGCATTGAAAGAACTCATGAGCAACAAACCTCATTCACTCGATTATTTTCAAATCACTCAGATCTTTATCTTATTTCTTTCGCTTTATTTTTTCTTCCGCTTTGGGATTCACTTTTTTCTTAATGATTCCTCTCGGATTCCTAAAGATTTTTTCGTCTACTGGGTTACCTCTCAACGACTTGAAACTGGAGAGTCTATTTATCAAGTCAGTGACGGTTCCCCATTCAAATATGCCCCAATTTTTGCTTATTTTTTTCGTTACACTTTTTTCCTACTAAATCAAAAATTAGCTGCTGGCATTTGGATGACTGGATCGCTGATTTTTTTTCTTCTCTCCTGGCATCACTGGATTCAATTTTTGTATTCCAAGATCATTCCTCGAAATGACCCTCGTCCATTTATTTTTACTTTGATCGGGGTGGCGATTGGTTGGAAGGGATTCCTGGAGACGGTAAGCTATGGGCAAATTGACCTTTTTTTATTAGGAGCGTGTCTACTTGCTTTTTCACCTTCAGATAAACTGAAAGTGGGGTTTCGAACTCTACTTGTGGGTGCCATTCTATCAATCAAACCTCAGCTAGCCATCTTAGGTCTTCCGTTTCTGATGATCTTTGGACTGAAACAAACTCTCTTAGCAGCAATAACTACTTTTATATTCTACAGCCTTCCTTTTTTATTCTTGGATTTTTCAGAAACGACTACACTTTTTCAATCTTGGGTTGTTGTACTTCAAAAACAAAGCTCAGAAGTGCTATCGAACCATATTAACCAAAATATTGGTGCCGTTGCCGCAAGAATCACAGGCAACGTCTCTTCGGCAGGTCATTTTATTTATGGTGGCCTAGGAATTTTAGCGATCTTCTATCTTTTTCTTTTATTTAAACACCTGAATAAAATTTCCTGGACCTCAAATAGAGCATCTCAAAAAAAAGAAGTTTTTTTTTGGATCAGTTTTGGTCTATCCAGCTACCTCGTTTTTAATCCATTGAGCTGGAGATGGTTGACTTTTCTTTGGGTGCCCCTATTGGTTTTTCTGTGGCTGAATGTTGAATCAAGAAAATTAAAACACTGCATTATTCTTTCAATTTTCTGGGGATTTTTGATCAAATTTCAAGATCCTTTAAACAAAATTACTGGCGTTGACGATGCCACAAGTTTTCTAGGACTATTTTTAGTTCCTTCTATGATTTTTTGGCTCATCAGCTCATACGTCCTGCTATCAAAAAAAGAGGTGCCTGAAATTAACTCTTCGAGCTGAATCTACGAAACTCATTTTAGAAACAGTCTATCCAGCTCGTTTTCCAAGGAATCGAATGAGAATCTGCTCTTGAATAAAGTCGGGCAATCGATGCCAGTTTCTAACTTTTGAACGAATTTCTCTTTCAGAGACTTTTCCATTACCATCATCATCGACATATGAAAAATCAATCCAGACCAAAGATTGATCCTCATCTCGATAAAACAATGAATCTTTGAAAAACTGAATGTACTCTGATTGAGACACAGAGCCATCTTCATTGTAATCCATCGCACCTAAAATTGATCTCCCCTGTGATGCAGCTGACCAAAGCGTCCGAAGATCAAAGTCTAAATTTACTGTCAATCCAAAATGATGTTGAATAAACCAACGATTCTTATTGATCAATCTTTTGCCCTCAGAAACCGAAATGCCAGAGAATGAACTGATGATTTCAGAAAAATAGGTTAAGCCATCGTCGTTTTCATCAAACTTTTGCCAAACCTCATCTAAAGTAATTTTGAGATGATGCCATTGTTTCTTAAGATTCAGAGCTTGAATCTCTTTTAAGAGTTTCAATGCCGATTCGAACTGTTTGACTTTTTCATTGTTATCAAAAGAATCGCTCGCTTCTGAGGAATCCTTTTTTTGGCAATACTCCTCACTCATCTCATAGAGCTGACATGAAACCATTTCCATGAAAGGCTCAGACATGGTCAAAGAAATTTCGTACTGCGAAGCGATGCTCCTATAGTAATGCAATATCAAGTGAATCTGAGCAGGTGTGTAGTGATGACCTTCCAACATTTTGGTGATCCCATAAATAAGCTGATTAAGCTCAGGCAAATGCGCTTCTACAGAAAATTGCCTTAAAAAGATAATTGCTAGCGAGTAAAGCGTCATCGGATGAAAAGAATCGTTTGCGAGGCGTGACAGAAAAAATTCCGGCCGATTTTTGCTCTCTATCTTTAGACGAGTTTTCACTTGATTCTCTTCGAGTCTAAGATCTAAGAGGTTTGCTTTGGTTTTCCTCGGATGATCGTCTAACTCAAGTCTATCCACGTTGATATAAATCTCATCAAGACGAGAAAGAGATTCTGAGTATGCTTCTTGACTGAGCACCTGACTCGGATAAACAGTGAACGCGAGACCTGCAATGGCCAGATAAAACCAAGCATTCCTAGCCTGCGCTAAAAACAGGCGCGAAAAAAGACGCTTCATTCCCCCCCCAAAAAAAGATTCTTTGGCAAGAATCTAAAAATCCACCTTGGTTATAGAAATAGCACTGACTGGTTCTTGGAGTCAAAAAACGGTCAAATCAAACCGCATCTAGAGTCTTGTCGCCACTCTCAGGCGCCTTTAATTCGATTTCTACCGTTTGCCTTAGCCTGATACAGCGCTTCATCGGCTGCCTTCAAGAGAGCCTGGGCGTCGTAGCCAAGTTGCTTAGAGGTTGCAACTCCAGCACTTAGGGTGACAGCCCAGGATTCTCGCTCTGGATCAGGTTTGCCGTGTGGTCCAATGGTTTGGCCGCGTACCTTCTCTACACTCCGCCTCACTCGCTCGGCCATGCTCATCACATCTGCGTCTGCTCCTTGAACCACAATGGCAAACTCTTCTCCTCCGTAGCGTCCACTAAAGCAATGGGGGGACTGATATTGCTTTAGGAGACGACCAACACTTTGAAGCACCTCGTCACCGGTTTGATGTCCCAGTTGATCATTAATTTTTTTAAAGTGATCAATGTCTACCAGAATAATGCCGCAATTTTCCTGCAGCTCTTCACAAGTTTTTAAAACCTCCTTCCAGCGTTTAAAAAACTCTTTTCTTCGATAAACTCCGGTGAGGTCATCATTCTGCGCTTGATCTTCAAACGAATGAAGAGCAGTCAAGACCGTCTCGTTTTGACTCTCCAAAGTGGTGACTTCCTTGTGGAGGTGTGAGAGAAGAAGACGAATACTTTGAAGATGACTTTCGAGATTTTTTTGGCTCATGACTGCTCTCCTTAGTTAATGCAAACGGGGTAAACTCTGAGCGATGATCTGGCTCCAGCCTTTTGAGCTACCCTGCTCACACCCTTCCTAAGTGCAGGGCCAGTGCCAATCATTTCTCTCAAATTTTCAAGGAGTTAGAAAACCAGGTTTCATGATTGGAATAGGTCTTTGATGACTCAGTGAGGTTAAAACCCTTCACTTTTCTCAAGGGAGACTTCAAAACAACCTATCAAAAGAGAGGTAAAAACCATGAAGCCAATCATTGATTGGTCAGACTTTGAAAAACTAGACCTTCGGATTGGAACAATCCTCGAAGCAAGATCGTTTTCGGAAGCAAGAAAACCTGCTTACCAATTGAAAGTAGATTTAGGCAAAGAGATAGGCATCCGACAATCGAGCGCTCAGATCACCGACAGATACACCCCAGAAATGCTTATTGGGAAACAAGTCATCGCCGTTGTAAATCTTCCTCCACTAAAAATTGCAGGTTTTCGCTCTGAGGTACTTGTCACTGGAATCTACAATGAACTAAATGAGGTAGTCCTAGTGGGTCCAGACACCCATGTTCCAAATGGACAACCTCTTTGTTAAGATAAAAGAAAGCCCGTCGCTCAAGGAAGCTTCATGCAACTCAATGCTAATCAAAATAAAGCAGTTAAACATGCTACTGGTCCACTACTGATTCTTGCTGGGGCTGGCTCAGGAAAAACGAGAACCATTGTGGAACGAATTGCTCATTTAGTTCAGACCAAACAAGCGCAGCCAGATCAAATCTTGGGTCTAAGTTTTACAAATAAAGCCGCCAATGAATTGAGAGAGCGAGTTTACGCTCGAGCAAACCTAAAACGTAACGGTCCCCTCATTGGTACTTTCCATGGAGTCTGTCTTCGTATCTTAAGGCGTTACGCTTCTCTACTTGGGTATTCAAACCAATTCAGTATTCTCTCCGGGAACGACCAAGAGGAGTTGATGCGAGAAATCTTAAGAAATATTCGAGTTGATGATCGAAAATTTCATCCTCGAATGGTTAATTTTTTAATTTCAAATGCAAAAAATAAATTTTTGGATACCTCTCAAGCTAAGAGCTATTTTGTTAATCAGGATACCAAAAATACCCCAACGGATTATGGAGTTGTAGCAGCAAATGCTTATGAACATTATCAAGAAAAAATTAAAGCATATGACTCTATGGATTTTGACGATCTCTTGCTAAATACTGTTTACCTATTGGAAAATAATCATGAAATTTGTAGAAAAATATCTTTTCAATTTAAGTATATTTTGGTTGATGAGTTTCAAGACACAAACCCAACTCAGTTTCGTCTGTTGAAAAATCTAACTAAATGTCATCAGAATTTATGTGTTGTCGGAGATGATGATCAAAGTATCTATGCTTGGCGAGGAGCTGAACCTAGTTTAATTCTTAACTTTAACAAGCTTTTCCCCTCCGCAAAGGTTATCACTCTTGATCAGAATTACAGAAGTACTCCTTCAATTCTTCAAGGAGCTCATCGTGTTATTCAAAAGAACAAATCTCGACATCCAAAAACTCTATGGAGTGATAGAATCGATGGGGAGCCTATTCGAGAGGTGATCGTAGAAGATGATATCCATGAAGCTGAATGGGTTGCAGGGGAGATTTTCAAGAAAGATCCCTCAAGTCGATGGAGTGACTACGCAATATTATTTAGAGCCAATGCTCAGTCCCGCCTTTTTGAAGAGCAACTAAGACTGTATGGCATTCCTTATCGACTTGTTGGATCACTTTCCTATCTTGACCGAAAAGAAATTAAAGATATTTTGAGCTATTGGAAAATCATCCTCAATCCAAAAGATGATACTGCCTTACGAAGAATCTTGAATCGACCTGCAAGAGGGATTGGAGCTAAAACAGTTTCAAATTTAAATCAAATCGCTGCTGAAAAAGGAATTCCACTCTTAAAAGCATTAGAAATAGAAAAGGATTCTTTCAAAAAGGCTAAAGCTGGAATTGAAAGTCTTTTAATTTTAATTGGTGAATTAAACAATGATTTAGAGAAAGCGCAGAGTACAAGTGAATCAGTATCTCAATGGGCAAAGATATCACTTCAGAAAATAAATTATCAATCTGTTTTAATGAGCGATTATCCAGACGATGCAAAAAAAATTCAGGCTCGAAAAGAAAACATTGAGGAGCTGGCAAATGGAATTGGATTACTATCCGAACGGCAAATCAAAACAGAAATAAACGATATTAACGCCAGATCGATTTTGTCTTTTTATCTTTCCAGACTTCAACTCAATGAAGAGGAAAAACAAGATCAAGAAAAAGACTCTCTAGACACGGAAGACAGAGTCTCGTTGATGACTTTTCATGCAGCAAAAGGCCTAGAGTTTGATCAAGTCTTTATGATTGGGTGTGAAGATGGAATCATTCCTCATAAGAAAGTAATGGAGTCCCTATCAGATCTCGATGAAGAGAGACGACTTTTTTATGTTGGCATGACCCGGGCCAAAAATCACTTAACCTTGACTCGCTGCAAACAACGAGTCCGATTTGGAAAAGCAGTGCCTAGAACTCCTAGTCGATTTCTCCTAGATCTCACGAGTGACGATAAAGTCACAGAAGATCTCTCAATCACACCTGATCCTGACTCTAAGGAATCTTGGGATCGCCATGAATCGCGAGTCAAAGGCTTTCTTGACCAAATCAGAAATCAACTTTCTGAAAAATAGCTTCTATTTCTATGCAGCTTTTCTAAATTCCTGAGCACGAAGTTGATGCCGACGAAGCAGACGCAAAAAATTACTTCGATCGATCTTAGCTTCTCTAGCCGCAGCGGAGACATTTCCACCATGTCTGCCAAGTGCTGCAATCAAGTATTCCTTTTCAAAAGCGTCACACCATTTTTTCTTTAACTCCATATAGCCACCCGCACCTGCTGCTTGAGGTGTTGTGTAGGGAGATTTTTCAGATCCGAAACCTTCAAACTCAATGGGTTTTGCGTGCTCTCCTGCGCTACCTTCAGGTAGTGCAAGATGTCCGGCTCCTACGGGGCCTCTTCCCTTCCAGATAAGAGCGGTCCGCTCTACGACATTGAGAAGCTCTCGAACATTTCCGGGCCAGTGATAAGCCTTAATGGCAGTCTTGGCATCTACGCCGAGTCCTTCAAACGGCTTACCTCTGTTTTCAAAGGCTCTCTTTAGAAACTCCTCAGCCATTGAAACGACATCATCGTTTCGTTCCCGAAGAGGTGGAATCTCTATCACAACCCCTGAAAGTCGATGATAAAGGTCTTCTCTAAAATCTCCTGATTCAATTCTAGATTTAAGTGACTGATTTGTTGCCGAGATGATTCTAACGTCAACTTCAAAATCTTTCAGACCTCCAACTCTTCGGCAGACTTTTTCTTGAAGAACACGCAAAAGTCTCGCTTGAAGCTTTGGTTCCATTTCCCCAATCTCATCGAGGAACAAAGTCCCCCCTTGAGCGATCTCAAATAATCCACGTTTCATTGATTGAGCTCCAGTGAAAGCACCTTTCTCGTGTCCGAAAAGCTCACTTTCCAAAAGTTGCTCAGTAAAATTGGCACAATTTACGGCTACCCATGGACCTTTACCCCGCCTGGAACCTGCATGCACCATTCGAGCAATACCTTCTTTACCGGTTCCGCTTTCTCCTGTAATCAAAACCGATGGCTCCTCTGCTCCCCCTCGCATTGACTCTCTTTGCAAAACGTTGAGCCATTCATTGACCTTCTCCATAGAAGAAGATTTGGAAACAAACCAAAGCTGATCTTCTTCTTTCCCCTCGACGCGAGCAACTCGGGCCTGCAGACGGTGAAGCTCACCTTCTCTTTCAGTCTCTAGTTCATATTCTCTCATAGCTCGCTTAACGGAGTGGGCCAATTCTTCCATATCAAAAGGCTTTTCTAAGTAATCCGCAGCACCATTTTTAAGTGCTTGAATAGCAATATCTTTCTCTCCATGCCCAGTAATGACAATCGTTCTCAGAGACGATTGCTCTTTTCGAAGAGACTGCATAAGCTCAAAACCATCTTTCCCTGGCATTTTCAAATCTGTGACGACGACGCCGACCTCAATCCCAGACTGAAAGGCTTTCTCTGCCTCGGTGGCATTCGAACATGCCATTACTTTAAATCCCTCACGTTCAAGTTTAGAACATAAGACTTTTCGAATTGTTTCCTCATCGTCAACGACGAGCACTCGATATTTCATTTTCGTCTCCCCTTCTTTCTTTGATTAAACACTTATTTCCCTGAAATCAATTGGAACACGAATACAAAATTCGGTTCCCTTGCCCAGTTCACTTTTCACACTAATGCTTGCATGAAATTTTTGTAGAATCCCGTAGCTTAAACTCAAACCAAGCCCCATTCCTTTTCCAACCTCTTTTGTGGTAAAAAATGGATTGAAAATCTTACTTTGTGTTTTTTGATCCATCCCTAATCCATTGTCTTTGAAAATTATTTCAATCCAGCCTGACTTCTTTCGAGTTGTGATTTCTATTTTCCCAGAATGATGACGTGACGCCTGAATGGCGTCTTTTGCATTTGATGAAAGATTGATTAAAACCTGTTCCAATTGAACGGGGTTTACATAAACTTTTGGAAGGCTTGACTCAAGGTTCTGAATGACTTTGATTGAATCTTGTTTAAATTGATGTTCGAAAAGAATCAACGAACTCCGAATAACCTCATGAGCATCTGTCCATTCAAAACCCTCGGTAGATTGACGGGTAAAATACCGGAGATATTGGATGATTTTGGCCATCTTATCAACATTGGCAATAATTTCTTTACAAGCATAATTCAGATTGTTTGAGTTTTCATTTGATTGTGTGTCTCCGGCTACAAGCTCTTGTACTTCTTGAGCATACGCTCGAATTCCTTGAAGCGGTTGATTGAGCTCATGCGCCATCCCTGCTGAAAGCTCTCCTAAAGCTGCCATTTTTCCTGATTGAACTAGCATGGCCTGAGTTGATTCTAGTTCTAAATTAGTTTCTCTTTGTTCTTTTAAAATAGCTTCAAGATGGTTCGTTTTCTCTATTAACTCTAATTGAAGATTTTTTTGTTCAGAACGATCTAAAAGCTCGATGGTGATAAGCTTTTCACTAAGGTGGACAACTCTGAGATCGAGAAGGGCAACGACCCCTTTGAAGCGAACATCTTCGATCATCCCTGGATGTTCTAGTAGTTTTACCTTGAAAGCCCGCTCTTGAATAAAATCCAGAGAATCATTGAACTCTAGTTCTTTCAAAGAATGGATCGTTCCAAATAGTTCAATAAATGATTTATTCTTAGTGATTAGGGTGCCGTTTAAATCAGCAATTGCTTGGGCAACTGAAGTACTATAAAAACTTTGCTCAAAAAGTTTTGGATCAAATTGAAATTCATGAGCTGAATCGATTATTTTTTTCTTAGGAAGAGAGCTCATTTAGAAACCCTCCCATCTGACTAAATTTGTTTTCAATTTCAGAATAAAGTCTCTGATTCTTTTTTTGATCTTTGTTTGTGGATTTAAAATTCCCTGAGTTGCCTATTCCTAAGTCATGGGAAGCTATATTGGCTTCGCGAACACAATAGGATGCTGAATCGATAGGTATCGTTGCCGAATGATGGTCCTGGATGGCTTTTACGGTGGTTGGCGGCAAGTTCCAACGTTTTGCCATCA